>DAORHX010000108.1:0-9822 GCA_035438245.1 Rubrivivax sp. | reverse complement strand
GGTTGTCGTTGGCGCGGATCAGCGGGCGGATCATCAGCATCGACGCGCCGGTGGTACCCATGAAGCTGGCCAGCAGCGCGCCGATGGCCATCAGCCCCGCGTTCAGCCCAGGGCTGCCGTGCAGGTTGCCACGCACGTAGATGCCGCCGGCCACGGTGAACAGCGCGGTCAGCAGGATGATGAAGGGGATGTACTCGCCGAGCAGCGTGTGCACCAGCATCGCGCCGGTGGTGCCCAGGCCCTGCGTCAGCGCGAAGGGCAGCAGCAGCAGTAGCACCCAGCCGGCGGTGATCTTGCCGAAGTGCGGGTGCCAGACCTTCGGCAGCAGCAGCGGCATCAGCGCGATCGACAGCAGCATGCCGGCGAAGGGCAGGCCCCACCAGGCCGACAGGCTGGCACCGTCGACTTCGGCGGCCTGCGCGGCACCGGCGGTGCCCAGCATCATGGCCGTGAGAAGGTTGCGGTGCAGGGCGCGCATTCGGGGTAGATGGGAAGCGCACGCATTCTAGGAGCCCGGCCTTGCCAAGGACCGATCGGGTATGGTTGCGCCCCGTGCTGTACGCCATCGTCCTCTTGCCGCTGCTGCTCGGTACGGTGCTGTGTCCGTGGGTCGGCGCAGTCCAGACCCCGGCGCGCCGTGCCGCCGCGGCAGTGGTGGCGGCGGCCGTCGCCGTCGGTGTGCTCGTGCTGCTGCTGCGCGCCGCGCCGGCCGTGTTCGCCGGCGAGGTGCTGCTGCAGCAGACCGCATGGGTGCCGGCCATCGGCCTGGACGCCAACTTCCGCCTGGACGCGCTGGCCTGGATGTTCGCCGCGCTGATCAGCGGCATCGGCCTGTTGATCATCGTGTACGCGGCCTGGTATCTGCACGCCGAAGACCCTTCGGGCAAGTTCTTCGGCACGCTGATGCTGTTCATGGCGGCGATGCTCGGCATCGTGCTGTCGGACAACCTGCTGCTGCTGCTGGTGTTCTGGGAGCTGACCAGCCTCAGCTCCTTCCTGCTCATCGGCTACTGGGGTGGCAAGGAAGAGTCGCGCGCCGGCGCGCGCATGGCGCTGGCCGTCACCGGCGGCGGCGGGCTGGTGATGCTGGCCGGCTTCATCGTGCTCGGCCAGATCGGCGGCAGTTTCGAGCTGTCGGTGCTGCTGGATCGCGGCGAGCAGATCCGCGCCGACCCGCTGTACCCGGTGGCGCTGGGCTTGATCCTGGTCGGCTGCTTCACCAAGAGTGCGCAGCTGCCGTTCCACTTCTGGCTGCCCGAAGCCATGGCCGCGCCGACGCCGGTGTCGGCCTACCTGCATTCGGCGACGATGGTCAAGGCCGGCCTGTTCATGATGATGCGGCTGTACCCGATCCTCGGCGGCACGCTGCTGTTCGAGGGCGTGGTCGCCAGCGTCGGCCTGGCGACGATGGTCTTCGCCGCCTTCGTCGCCATCTTCAAGCACGACATGAAGGGGCTGCTGGCCTATTCCACCGTCAGCCACCTGGGGCTGGTGACCTTCCTCATCGGCCTGGCGACGCCGCTGTCGATGGTGGCGGCGGTGTTCCACATCCTCAACCATGCGGCCTTCAAGGCGGCGCTGTTCATGAGCGCCGGCATCGTCGACCACGAGGCGCATACGCGCGACCTGCGCCGCCTGGGCGGGCTGATGGCGCTGATGCCGGTGGTCGGCACGCTGGTGCTGGTGGCCGCGGCGGCGATGGCCGGCATCTTTCCGTTGAACGGCTTCATCAGCAAGGAGATGATGCTCGAGCAATCGCTGCATGCCGGCAGCCGACTGTGGGGCAACCTGGGCTGGCTGGTGCCGGTGCTGGCGACGGCCGGTGGGCTGTTCTCGGCCGCGTATTCGCTGCGCCTGGTGCACGACGCCTTCTTCGAGGGCCCGCCGCGCGACCTGGCCGGCGTGCATCCGCACGAGCCGCCGTGGGGCATGAAGGCGCCGGTGCTGCTGCTGGTGGCGGTGTGCCTGGTCGTCGGGTTGATGCCCTTCGTCGCCGAGCCGCTGGTGCGCGTGGCCGCGTCGGCGGCGCTGGGCGTGCCGGCGCCCGAGTTCCACCTGGCGCTGTGGCACGGCGTCAATGCGCCGCTGGGCATGAGCCTGTTCGGCCTGGTGGCCGGCGTCGCGCTCTACGCCATGCTGCGGCGCGGCGGCCGGCTGCACCGCTACCGGCCCAGCGGACGCGGCGGCAAGGCGCTGTTCACGGCCTGCATCGACGGTCTGTTCGGCATTGCCGGGCGCATCGGCAGCCGGCTCGAGAACGGCTCGCTGCAGCGCTACATCGGCTGGATGGTGCTGACGGCACTGGGCTTGGGCGCGCTGCCCTTCGTGCTCGCGCCCGAGGGCGTGCCGCGCGCCGGCGCGCGCGTGCTGCTGCCGGCCACGCCGGTGGCGATCGGGGTGTGGCTGGCGCTGCTGGCGGTCGGCGCCGCGCTGCTGCAGTTGCAGCGCGAGCGCTTCGTCGCCGTGGTGCTGACCGGCGCGGTGGGCCTGGTGGCCTCGCTGGCCTTCATCGGCATGTCGGCGCCGGACCTGGCGATGACGCAGCTGTCGGTGGACGTGGTCTCGACGGTGCTGCTGCTGATGGGCCTGGCGCTGCTGCCGCAGAGGTCGCCGCGCGAATCGGGCGCGCTGCGCCGCGGCCGCGACGCGTTGATCGCGCTGGGCGCCGGCGGCGGCGTCGCCGCGCTGACCTGGCTGATGCTGACGCGCGACCATGACTCGATCAGCTGGTACTTCCTCGACCACTCGCTCGGCAAGGGCGGCGGCACCAACACCGTGAACGTGATCCTCGTCGACTTCCGCGGCTACGACACCTTCGGCGAGATCACCGTGCTGGGCATCGCCGCGGTCGGCGTGCTCGCGCTGCTGCAGGGCTTCAGCGCACGCCGCCCCGCGGCCGACGCGCAGGGCCGGCCGTGGAGCTTCGGCCGCGAGCCGCTGCTGCTGCGGCGCGCGGCGCGGCTGGTGCTGCCGATGGCGCTGGTGCTCAGCGTCTTCATCTACTGGCGCGGCCACAACCTGCCCGGCGGCGGCTTCATCGCCGGGCTGGTGACCTCGGTGGCGCTGGTGCTGCAGTACATGGCGATGGGCCAGCTGCGCGCCGAGGCGCTGCTGCACGGCGCCGCCGGCCGGCGCTTCACGCGCTGGATCGGCATCGGACTGGGCATCGCCTGGCTCACCGGCGTCGGCGCCTTCTTCTTCGGCCGGCCCTTCCTGAGCAGCGCGCACGGCCACCCGGCGGTGCCGGTGCTGGGCAAGCTGCCGCTGGCCACGGCGGCGCTGTTCGACCTGGGCGTGTACGTCACCGTCGTCGGCGCGACGATGCTGATGCTGTCGGTGCTGGGCGCGGCAAGCAAGGAAAAGGCGAAGGCGGGGCGCGCATGAGCATGGAGTTTCTGTTCGCGACTGGCATCGGCTGGGTCGTTGCCGTCGGCGTCTACCTGATGCTGCGCGCGCGCAGCTTCGCGGTGGTGCTGGGCCTGTCGCTGCTCGGTTATGCGGTCAACGTCTTCATCTTCGCGATGGGCCGGCTGTGGAGCGCGGCGCCGCCGATCCTGGGCGCGCAGGCCGTGCTGGCCGACCCGCTGCCGCAGGCGCTGGTGCTGACCGCCATCGTCATCGGCTTCGCCACCACCGGCTTCGTCATCGAACTGGCCTTGCGCAGCCGGCACGATGGCGGCAGCGACCATGTCGACGGCGACGCCGCCGAGCCCCGATGAGCTGGATCGACGCCCACCTGCCGATCCTGCCGGTGCTGCTGCCGTCGGCGACGGCGATCCTGCTGCTGCTGCTCGGCGACCATGGCGGCGAGGGCGCTGCGCACGGCCATCGCAGGCTGCTGTGGGCGCGGCGCCTGGGTCTGGTCTCGGTGCTGCTGGGGCTGCTGCTGGCGGCGCGGCTGGTGGCCGACGCCGCCGACGGCGAAGTGCGCGCCTATCTGGTCGGCGAATGGCCGGCGCCCTACGGCATCGCCCTCGTCGTCGACCGGCTCGGCGCGCTGATGCTGCTGCTGACGTCGCTGGTGGCGCTGCCGGTGCTGTGGTATGCCAGCGGCGGCTGGGACGCGCACGGCAGATACTTCCACGCCATCTTCCAGTTCCAGCTGATGGGGCTGAACGGCGCCTTCGTCACCGGCGACCTGTTCAACCTGTTCGTGTTCTTCGAGGTGCTGCTGATCGCCAGCTACGTGCTGATGGTGCACGGCCTGGGCGTCGAGCGGCTGCGTGCGGGGCTGCACTACGTGGTGCTGAATCTGGCGGCGTCGGCGCTGTTCCTGATCGGCGTGGCGCTGCTCTACGCCAAGACCGGCACGCTGAACCTGGCCGACCTGGGCCTGCGCGTGCCCCGGGTCGCCGAGCCCGATGCGGCGGTGGTACGCGCCGCGGCCTGGCTGCTGCTGGTGGTGTTCGGCTTCAAGGCCGCGCTGCTGCCGCTGTCGCTGTGGCTGCCGGCCACCTATGCCGCGGCCTGCGCGCCGGTGGCGGCGCTGTTCGCGATCATGACCAAGGTCGGGGTGTACGCCATCTGGCGCGTGCACGGCGTGGTCTTCGGCGCCGATGCGGGCGCTTCGGCCTATGCGGTGGAGCCGCTGCTGCTGCCGCTGGCGCTGGGCACCAGCGTGCTGGGCGTGCTGGGCGCGCTGGCGGCGCACGCGCTGGACCGGCTGGTCGCCTGGCTGACGGTGGCCTCGGTGGGCACGGTGCTCGTGGCCGTGGCCCTGTTCGACGCCGCGGCTTGGTCGGCGGGCCTGTACTACATGGTCAACAGCACGCTGGTCATAGCCGGGCTGTTCCTGCTCGCCGAGCTGGTGGCGGCGCAGCGCGGCGACGCGGCCGGGCGGCTGGAGCCGGCCTCGCCGGTGGCGCAGCCGACGCTGCTGGGCGTGCTGATGCTGCTGGCCGCGGCCTCGGCGGCGGGGCTGCCGCCGCTGCCCGGCTTCATCGGCAAGCTGATGCTGCTCGAGGCAGCCAGCGCCCATGCCTGGCAGGTCGCGGTGTGGAGCACGGTGCTGGCGGTGGCCTTCCTGACGCTGATCGGGCTGGCGCGCGCCGGCAGCATCCTGTTCTGGCATGTGCGCGAGGATCTGCCCGCCGCCGGTGGCGCCGGCATGAGCCCGAAGCTGCTGGGCGCGACGCTGCTGCTGCTGGCCGCGACCGTGGCGATGAGCGTGTTCGCTGCGCCGATCGAGCGCTATACCGCTGCCGCCGCGGTGCAGCTGGGCGACCGCGCGGCCTATGCGCGTGCGGTGCTCGGCGCGCGCGGCGAGGCCACCGACAGCGCGCGCCCCTACGACGGCGTGCCCGGAGGGCCGCGGTGATGCGCCCCGGCTGGCTGCCGCATCCGGTGTTGTCGCTGCTGCTGGCGCTGGTCTGGCTGCTGCTGCAGCAGAGTCTGGCACCGGCGCAACTGCTGACGGCGCTGGCGCTGGCGCTGGCCGTGCCGCGGCTGGTGCACGGCTTCCTCGGCGACGCGGTGCGCCCGCGCGCGCCGGGCACGATGCTGCACCTGGCGGGTGTGGTGCTGTGGGACATCGTCGCGTCCAACCTCGCCGTCGCGCGCATCGTGCTGAACCCGCGCGCCGACCCGCGGCCTGCCTGGGTGGAGGTGCAGCTGCAGGCCGAGCACCCGACGGCGATCACGCTGCTGGCCGCGATCATCACGATGACGCCGGGCACCGTATCCTGCGTCGTCGACGAGCGGCGCCGCGCGATCCTGGTGCACGCGCTGGACTGCAGCGACGCGGCCGCGATGGCGGCGCAGATCAAGCAGCGCTACGAGCGGCCGCTGCGCCGCATCTTCGAGGGGGTGGCCGCATGATCGTCGAATGGGCACTGAACTTCGCTTTCCTGGCGGTGGGCGCGGCGCTGCTGCTGTGCGCCTGGCGGCTGCTGCGCGGCCCCGAGGCGACCGACCGCGCGCTGGCGCTGGACACCATGTACGTCAACGTCGTCGGGCTGGTCATCCTGCTGGGCCTGCGCCACGGCAGCGGGCTGTTCTTCGAGGCGGCGCTGCTGATCGCGCTGCTCGGCTTCGTGTCCACCGTCGCGCTGGCGCGCTACCTGAGCCGCGGCGACGTCATCGAGTGAGGTGCGCATGGACTTCGAACGCATGCACTGGGCCTGGCAGCTACCGATCGCGGTGATGCTGGCGGTGGGCGGCGTGTTCACGCTGGTGGGCGTGATCGGCATGCTGCGCTTCCCCGACTTCTACATGCGGCTGCACGCGCCGACCAAGGCGACGACGCTGGGCGTCGGCGGCCTGTTGCTGGCCAGCATCGTGGCTGGCTTCGCGCACGGCGTCTGGCTGCCGCACGAGCTGTTGATCACGCTGTTCCTGTTCGTCACCGCGCCGGTGTCGGCCAACCTGCTGGCCAAGGCGGCTCTGCATCTGCGCGCGGACAGCCGCGCGCCGGTGCCGCCGGACCAGCCCGAGCCTTGAACGGGTCTGTTCAGCGCGCGTCGCCCGACCGTCTGAGCGTCATCACCACCAGCGTGACCACGGTCAGCGGCACGACGAAGCCCATCATCACGCCGGAATAGGCCTGCAGCGCGTCGTGCTGCTGCGCGGCCAGGATCAGGTAGATCACGTAGGCGGCGTAGTACAGCAGAAACAGCGCGCCTTCCCAGCGCGCGATCTCGCGCCCGGTCATGAAGATCGGTAGGCAGGCCAGCGCCACCGCCACCATGACCCAGATGTCGAAGTGGATGACCGACGACGGCACCTGCAGCCCGGCGCTGCCCGACACCAGCGCCGACAGCCCCAGGCAGCCGAGGATGTTGAACACGTTGCTGCCGACGACGTTGCCCACCGCGATGTCGCGCTCGCCCTTGACCGCGGCGGCGACCGAGGCCGCCACCTCGGGCATCGAGGTGCCGGCGGCGACGATGGTCAGACCGATGACGACGTCGCTCACGCCCAGCGTCCTGGCGAAGGCGACGGCGGCGGTGACCAGCCAGTCCGAGCCCAGCACCAGCAGGCCCAGGCCGGCGGCGATCAGCAGCAGCTGCACCGGGAGCTTCGCGTCCCAGCCGCCGGCAGCAGGCGGTTTGAACTCGGCGGCGTACTCGTCGCGCGCGGCCTGCGTCTGCTTGCGCGACTGCACGATCAGGAACACGGTGTAGGCCAGCAGCAGCGCGAACAGCAGCGCACCGTCGCCGAAGCCGATCGTGCCGTCCAGCGCCAGCGCCAGCAGCAGCAACGACGCGCCGAGCATCACCGGCACCTCCTGGCGGATCAGCTGTATGTCCACCAGCAGCGGCGCGATCAGCGCCGCCAGGCCGAGGATGAAGAGCACGTTGAAGATGTTGCTGCCGACGACGTTGCCCAGCGCCAGGTCGGTCTTGCCGTCGAGCACCGCGCCGACCGAGACCGCCATCTCCGGCGCGCTGGTGCCGAAGGCGACGATCGTCAGCCCGACGACCAGCGGCGAGATGCCCAGCGACAGCGCCAGCTTCGACGCGCCGCGCACCAGCGCTTCAGCGCCGGCCACCAGGGCCGCCAGGCCGGCGACGAACAGCAGCAGCGTCACTCAATGGTCACCGCGCCGGGCGTGCGGCATCAGCCGGTCGGTGGCGGCGATGGCCAGCGCCGACAGCAGGAAGGTGACGTGGATCAGCGTCTGCCACAGCAGCACCTTCTCGCTGTAGTTCTCGGCGTTGATGAAGGTCTTCAGCAGATGGATCGAGCTGATGCCGATGATCGCGGTGGCCAGCTTGACCTTCAGCACCGAGGCGTTGACATGGCTCAGCCATTCGGGCTGGTCGGGGTGGCTTTCCAGGCGCATGCGCGAGACGAAAGTCTCGTAGCCGCCGACGATGACCATGATCAGCAGGTTGCTGATCATCACCACGTCGATCAGCGCCAGCACCACCAGCATGATGATGGTCTCGTTCAGGGTGCTGACGGCTTCCTTGCTCTTGTAGCCGATGCTGGTCACCAGCTTGTTCAGCGCGTCCTCGTTGCCGAAGGCGGCTTCGATCAGGTGCGCCAGCTCGACCCAGAAGTGGAAGACATAGACCGCCTGCGCGAGGATCAGCCCCAGGTACAGCGGCAGCTGCAGCCAGCGGCTGGCGAAGATCAGGTTGGGCAGCGGGGGCAGGCGTTGCGAGACGGGGTTCGGGGGGAGGGCCATGGGTACCGGTTCTTCGATTCTTCGGGATAGCCCCGCTTGCTGCAAATTGTAGTTGCGGGACCATTCGCCCCGGCCCGCGCTGCACAGTAAGGCATCAGTCAGAGCGGCGCCTTAACTTTGCGCCTGTCACAAGCCATAGCCCACACAGGAGACCCGCATGTCCTATTCCGAGGCCGCCCAGGCCCCCACCGCTTTGAAGGTCTACACGCCCGGCGAGGCGGCCATGAACGGCGCCTACGTGTCCGGCATGGCGGCGTACCAGGCGCTGTGCGACAAGGCCGAGGCCGACTACGAAGGCTACTGGGCCGGCCTGGCGCGCGAGCTGCTGAGCTGGAAGACGCCGTTCACCAAGGTGCTCGACTCGAGCAATGCGCCCTTCTTCAAGTGGTTCGAGGACGGCACGCTGAACGTGTCCTACAACTGCCTGGACCGCAACGTCGCCGCCGGCAAGGGCGGCAAGACCGCGATCATCTTCGAAGCCGACGACGGCAAGGTCACCAAGGTCTCCTACGACGAGCTGCTGGAGCGCACCTGCCGCCTGGCCAACGCGCTGAAGGCGCGCGGCGTGAAGAAGGGCGACCGCGTCGTCATCTACATGCCGATGAGCGTCGAGGGTGTGCTGGCGATGCAGGCCTGCGCGCGCATCGGCGCGATCCACTCGGTGGTGTTCGGCGGCTTCTCGGCGCAGTCGGTGCGCGACCGCGTGCAGGATGCCGGCGCGGTGATGATCATCACCGCCGACGAGCAGATGCGCGGCGGCAAGGCGCTGCCGCTGAAGGCCATCGTCGACGAGGCGATTGCGCTCGGCGGTTGCGAAACCATCAAGGACGTGGTCGTCTACCAGCGCACCGGCGGCAAGATCGCCTGGGACGCGTCGCGCGACCGCTGGATGCACGAGCTCACCGCCAACGCCGCCACCCGCTGCGAGCCGGAATGGGTCGGCGCCGAGCATCCGCTGTTTCTGCTGTATACCAGCGGCTCCACCGGCAAGCCCAAGGGCGTGCAGCACTCCACCGGCGGCTACCTGCTGCACGCGGCGCTGACCACCAAGTGGACCTTTGACCTGAAGGACGACGACATCTTCTGGTGCACCGCCGACATCGGCTGGGTCACCGGCCACACCTACATCACCTACGGCCCGCTGGCACTCGGCGGCACCGAGATCGTGTTCGAGGGCGTGCCCACCTATCCGGACGCCGGCCGCTTCTGGAAGATGATCCAGGACCACAAGGTGACGGTCTTCTACACCGCGCCGACGGCGATCCGCTCGCTGATCAAGGCCGCTGAGGCCAACGACAAGGTGCACCCGAAGAGCTACGACCTGAAGAGCCTGCGCATCCTGGGCTCGGTCGGCGAGCCAATCAACCCCGCCGCCTGGGAGTGGTACCACAAGCACGTGGGCGGCGGACGCTGCCCGATCGTCGACACCTTCTGGCAGACCGAGACCGGCGGCCACATGATCACGCCGCTGCCGGGCGCGACGCCGCTGGTGCCGGGCTCGTGCACCCTGCCGTTCCCGGGCATCCAGGCCGCGGTGGTCGACGAGACCGGCAAGGACGTGCCGAACGGGCAGGGCGGCATCCTGGTGGTGAAGAAGCCGTGGCCGAGCATGATCCGCACCATCTGGGGCGACCCGGAGCGCTTCAAGAAGAGCTACTACCCCGAGGACTTCCAGGGCAAGTACTACCTGG
>DAORHX010000107.1:0-9851 GCA_035438245.1 Rubrivivax sp. | reverse complement strand
CCTCCGGCCTGCGCGCCTCGCCGCTGTACGGCACGCTGGCGGGCGCGGCGGCAGGGGCGCACCTGCTCGGCCTGGATGCCGGGCGCAGCGCGGCGGCGCTCGCCAATGCGGCGTCGTTCAGCGGCGGCACGCTGCAGTCGTTCGCCGACGGCACCGACGAGTGGCGCTACCAGGTCGGCATCGCCGCGAGCAACAGCCTGGCCGCGGTGGAGTTGGCGCGCGCCGGTTCACGCTCGGCGCCGAGTGCATTCGAGGGCCGCTCGGGCTTCGTGCGCGTCTACGCCCGCCGCGAGTGTGACGTTCCCGCGTTGCTCGGTCGGCTCGGCCGCGACTGGTCGGTCATGCGCGTGACCTTCAAGCCGTTCCCGGTGTGCGCGTTCAACCAGACGCCGGTGACCGGCGCGCTGATCCTGCGCGAGAAGCTCGCCGGCCGCGCGCCGGCGCGCGTGCGCGTGCGCATGAATCCGTTCGAGACCGGCTATGCCGGCATGGACGCCAAGGGTCCGTTCGACTCGATCTCGGGCACGCTGATGAGCATCCCGTTCTGCATTGCGCTCACGCTGCTGCGCGGCGTGCCCAGCATGGCGGCGATGACGACCTACGACGACGCCGAGGTCAACGCGCTGACCGAGCGCATCGACCTCGTCACCGACGCATCGGTGCCGGTGCTGTCGTGCGTGATCGAGGCCGAGGCGGCCGACGGCGTGACGCTGGTGCAGGACCAGCGCATGACCACGGCCGACTTCTCCTACGACTGGCAGACCGCATCGCGGCTGGTGCGCCGCATCGGCGCCGAAGTCGGCGTGGCGCCGGCGGCCTACGACCGCATCGAGGCCTTCGCCCGCGCGCCCGAGCGCGCCGGCATCGGCGCGGTACTGGAGGCGTTCGCGATGCTGCCGCGGCCGGACGGGAACTGAACGCCGCGCCGATCGCGACCCGCTCAGGGCGCGGCCAGCAGGGCTTGGGTCGCGCGCTGCGCCGCCGCATACTCGGCCGCGATGCGCTCGATCAGTTCGGCCGCCGGCAGCACCGCATCGACCGCCGACACGGTGTGCCCCGCGCTCCATACGTCGACCCAGCGCCGCAGGTGCGAAGAGCCCTCGGGGCCGAACACCTTGCGCGCTTCCTCGGGCGTCGGCGCGGGCAGCGCAGCGGGGTCGAGCCCGGCGGCGACGATCGAGGGCCGCAGCATGTTGGTGTCCAGCCCGGTGAAGGCGCGCGTCAGCAGCACGTCGTCGACGCGGCTGTCCACCAGCATGCGTCGGTAGGCATCGGGTGCCATGCTTTCGGGCGTGGCGATGAAGCGCGTGCCCATCATGCCGAGGTCGCAGCCGAGCACGCGCGCCGCCCACAGCGCGGCGCCGTCGTGGATGCCCCCGGCCAGCACCATCGGGCCGGCATGAAGCGCGCGCACCGCGCGCACGAACGAGAAGCCGTTGATCCAGCCGGTCTGGCCGCCCGCGCCCGCGCTCAGCAGCACCAGGCCGTCGGCGCCGGCTTCGAGCGCCTTCTCCGCGTGGCGCAGCGAGGCCACGTCGGCGAACACCTGGCAGCCCACGTCGTGCAGCGGGCCGACCACCGCCACGGGCGAGCCCACGCTGACGATCACCATCGCCACACGGTGCCGCACCAGCACCCGCACGTCCTCGGCCACGGCGGCGGGGTCGCGCCGCATGATCAGGTTGGGGCAGGGCGGCGCGGTCGGCCGTCCGGTGCGCGCGCGGTCGGCGTCGATGCGCAGCAGCCAGGCATCCAATTCCTGTGGTGTGCGTGCGTTGACCGTCGGGAACGCGCCGATGACGCCGGCGCAGCAGGCCGCCGACACCAGGTCGGGGCCCGAGACGCGCAGCATCGGCGCCGCGATCAGCGGCAGGCGCAGGCTTTCGCTCAGTGTCGCGGGCAGTGTCATGCGGGAGGCTGGCAAGGAACGGCGATCACGGTATCCTACCAATCGTTAGTTTCTTGTACTTGCAATGACCAACCCCCTTGCCCTCGAGGGCCTCCGCATCCTCGATCTCACCGAACTGCTGCCCGGCCCCTTTGCCACGCAGATGCTCGCCGACATGGGCGCCGAGGTCATCAAGATCGAGCGGCCGGGCGTGGGCGACAGCGCGCGCAACATGCTGCCGTCGACCTACCGCATGGTCAACCGCGGCAAGCGCAGCGTGACGCTCGACCTCAAGTCGCCCGCCGGGCGCGAGGCCCTGCTGCGGCTGCTGGAAGGCGCCGACGCGCTGCTCGAGGGCTACCGCCCCGGCGTGATGAAGCGCCTCGGCCTGGATTACGACACGCTCGCGGCCGTGGCGCCGCGGCTCATCTACGTGTCGATCTCCGGCTTCGGCCAGACCGGCCCGTTGCGCGACATCCCCGGCCACGACCTCAACTACAACGCCGTCGCCGGCGTGCTGGCGCTGTGCGGCAGCCCCGACGGGCCGCCCGAGCAGGCCGTCGGCGTGCCGGTCGCCGACCTCAGCGGCAGCCTCTACGCCGTCACGTCGCTGCTGGCGGCGCTGATGCTGCGCCAGAAGACGGGTCGCGGCCAGTTCCTCGACGTGTCGATCACCGACGCGGTCTTCACGATGGTCGGGCCGCGGCTGGGCAGCCTGCAGGACACGCCGGGCTTCGGCAAGAAGGACGTGCTGCGGCGCACCGGCTACGGCATCTACGAGACGCGCGACGGCCGCTTCGTGGCGCTCGGCGCCATCGAGGATCACTTCTGGGCACGGCTGGTCGAGGTGCTGGCGATCCCCGTGCTGGCCGAGCCGCGCTACGCCAGGTCGGCCGAGCGCTGGAAGGCCGCGGCGCAGCTCGAGCCGCTGATCCGCGCCAAGATGCGCGAGCGCACGCACGACGAATGGATCGCCGTGCTGACGCACCACGACGTGCCGGTGACGACGGTCACCACGCTGCAGGGTGTGCTCGACGACCCCCAGCTCGCCGCGCGCGGCATGATCGTGCCGGGCGACGGCGTGCGCTGCGTCAACTACCCGGTGCCGATGCAGGGCGTCGACGCCACGCGGCACGGCCCGGTGCGCGCGCTGGGTGCAGACAACGCCGCGGTGCTCGGCGGCGTCGGCTACACGCCGCAGCAGATCGAGGCCATGTCCGCCGGCGCGTCCGGAAGAAGCAGGCCGACATGAGCATGGCCGTCGGTGCACGGCACGTCTTCGTCGGCAAGCTGAACGCGGCGCCGGTGTCGCTGCGCCCGGCGCACGCCATCGTCAAGGAGATGGCCTTCGTCGGCACCGACGGCGTCACCCGCGCCGAGGTGCAGACGCTGCTCGAACCGGTGCGGCTGGGTCGCATGAAGCCGGTGGTCGGCGGCCGCCTGCCGCTGGCCGAGGCCGCGCAGGCGCACCGCGCCATGGAGTCCAGGGAGTCCTGCGGCCGCCTCGTGTTGACGATCTAGCGGCCCCGCGCCTTGCCCAGCAGGCTGTCGCCGATGATGTTGCGCTGGATCTGGTTCGTGCCTTCGATGATCTGCAGCACCTTGGCGTCGCGGAAGTAGCGGTTGATCGGCGTGTCGGCCGAGATGCCGGCGGCGCCGAACAACTGCACCGCGTCGGTGGCGACCTTCATCGCGGTGTCGGTGGCGAAGCACTTGGCCATCGCTGCCACCGGTGCCAGCGCAATGCCGGCGAGCCCGCCGTCGACGGCGGCCGCGGCGTGGTAGACCAGCTGCCGTGCCGCCTCGGTCTGGATCGCCATGTCGGCCAGCATCCAGCGGATGCCCTGGTTCTGGCTCACCGGCCTGCCCCAGGTGACGCGCTGCGTGACGAACTCGATGCTGTGGTCGATGGCGCCCTGCGCCAGGCCGACGCCGCGCGCGCCGATCAGCGGGCGGCTCTTGTTGAAGGCCTCCATCACGTCCTTGAAGCCGCGCCCGTCTGCCCCGATGCGGTTGGCCTCGGGCACGAAGACGTCGTCGAGGAACAAGGGGCACGACGGCACGCCGCGCGCGCCCATCTTGTCTTCCTTGCGGCCGATCGTGAAGCCCGGGCTGCCGCGCTCGACGATGAACAGGTTGATCGCGCCGGCGCCGTCGCCATCGCCGGTCTTCGCCGCCACCAGCACGAAGTCGGCGACCGGCGAATTGGTGCACCAGATCTTCGCCCCGTTGATGCGGTAGCCGCCGTCGCAGCACCTGGCCCGCGTGCGGATGCCCGCCACGTCCGAGCCGCTCTGCGGTTCGGTGGTCGAGAACGCGCCGCGCATCTGGCCGGCGGCCAGCGGGCCGAGCAGCCGCTGCTTCTGCTCGTCGCTGCCCGCAGCGAGGATGGCGCCGAAGGGCACCCATTGCACGACCAGCAGATAGGCGGTGTTGTAGCAGACGCGCCCCAGCTCCTCGATGGCCACCGCCGCCGACAGCATGCTGCCGGTGCCGCCGTACTCCTTCGGAAACGGGATGCAGAACAGGCCCGCGTCGCGCAGCAACTCGAACATGTCCTGCGGATACTCGGCGCTGCGGTCGATCTCGGCGGCGCGCGGCGCCACGTGCTCGCGCGCCAGCCGGCGCACCATGTCGCGGATCTGCCGCTGCTCGTCGTTGAGTTCGTAAGCGTGGGTCATGGCTGTAAACCTCGGCTGAGTGGGTCTTGGTGTCACGCCGGTCCCGGTGTGCGCTGCCGCAGCAGCACGATCCCGCAGGCCAGCGCCGGCAGGCCGATCGCGACGAACGCGGCCTCGTAGGCGATGCCCGACTGGATGATCAGGCTGAAGGCCGCCGGCCCGGCCAGCACGCCGGCAACGGTGACGAACAGGGCGGCCGCGGTCGCGTCGCCGACGGTCCCGGGCGCGGCGCGGCGCGCCACCTCGGCGAGGTAGACGCCGTTCCAGCCGATCGCGCTGGCGCCGAACAACGCATACAGCACGAGCAGCCCGACGGTGGACCATCCGTGCGCGAAGGCGCTCGCGACCGCGCAGGCGCCCATCGTGCAGCCCATGACGCCCATCACCGTGCGCGCGCTGCCGCGATCGGCCAGTGTGCCGGCGAGCAGGCGGCCGGCGACGCCGGCGGCCTGCGTCACCGCGAGCATGAAGCCCGCCTGCACGAGGCCGTAGCCGAGCTCGCCGGTCAGGTAGGCGACGAGGTAGGTCCCGAGGCAGAGCTGCAGGGCCCCGAAGCAGAACGAGGCGAGCGCCAGCGACCGGTGGGCACGGACGAAGCCGGCCGGCCGGGTGAGGTTGCCCAGGCCCAAGGGCGTGTCGGGGCGCCGGTCGCCGTCGCAGCGGCCGCGCAGCGTTTGTAGCAAGGCGGCCAGCGCGACGCAGGCGCCACCGACGCCGAGCAGCGCGCCGGGCCAGCCGACCGCCAGCGCCAGCGAGGGCAGCAGTGCGCCGGCGAGCACCGTACCCAGCGGCACGCCGGTCTGCTTGATCGAGAAGATGGTCGCGCGCCGGTGCGGCGGCGACACGCGATCGAGCAGGTGCGAACTCGCCGGGTTGAGCGGGCCGTAGCCGATGCCGAGCAGCAGGGCACCAAGGGCTGCACCCAGGCGTTCGCCGCTGGCCACGAGCGCCAGCCCGGCGCATGCGGCGAGCAGGCACAGCTGGCTCAGGCGCACCGCGCCCCAGCGGCGCACCAGTGCGCCGGCCGCCAGCCCGCACACCATGCCGCTGGCGTAGATGAGCGCGACGAACAGGCCCACCCACGCCACCGGCATGCCGATGGCGGGCGCTGCCGCGGGCGCCAGCACGGGCAGCGCGACGGTGGCGGCCGACATCAGCGCCTGCGACGCCAGCATCGCCGCCACCGGCAGCGCGACACCGGGCGAGCCGCTCATGCCGGGCTCCAACGGTCGGGCTGGCGCATGCGGCGTCAGCCCGCCGCCTGGGCTTCGCCGAACAGCACCCGCCCGGCGATCAGCGCATCGATCTCCCCTTCGGTGAAGCCGGCTTCGCGCAACACCGCGCGGCTGTGTTCGCCGAAGCGCGCCGGCCGCTGGTGCAGCGCCGGCGGCGTGCGGCTCATCCTGATCGGCGAGCCGATGGTCTTGAAGCCGATCGACGCATCCTCGACCACCAGGCGGCGCGCCGCCACTTGCTCGTGGCGCAAGGCCTCGCCGATGGAAAGCACGGCCCCGGCCGGCACGCCGGCACGCAGCAGCGTCATCGCGATCTCGTTCTTGTCTCGCGTGGCGCACAGCGCGCTCACCTCGACATCGATCGCGTCGTGATGGCGAAAGCGTTCACGCACGTTGCTGAAGCGCGGATCGTCGGCGAGCTCCGGGCGGCCGAGCACCTCGCACAGCACGCGGAACTGCTTGTCGTTCGCGCAGGCCAGCAGCACATGGCCGTCCCGGCAGCGGTACACGTTGTAGGGCGCACCGCTCGGGTGGCGGTTGCCGATGCGCGCCGGTTCGCGGCCCGACATGAACCAGTCGGCGGTGAACGGGTGCGTGAGCGTGAACGCGGCGTCGAACAGCGCGACCTCGATTTCCTGGCCGCGTCCGGAGGCATGCCGCTCGTGCAGAGCCATGAGGATCGCCGACGCGGTGTACAGACCGGCCAGCATGTCCACGATGGACGCGGCGGCGCGCATCGGTGGGCCCTCCGGCTCGCCCTGCCAGCTCATCAGCCCGCACATCGCCTGCGCCGTCGGGTCCATGCCGATCAGGCCGCCGAGCGGTCCGTCTTCGCCGAAGCCGCTGATGTGCGCGACGATCAGGCGCGGGAAGCGCGGCGCGAGCACGGTCTCGTAGTCCAAGCCGAAGCCGCGCAGGGTGCCGGGCTTGAAGTTCTCGATCAGCACGTCGGCATCGGCGAGCAGGCGCATCAGCACCTCCACCCCCTGCGGGCGCGACAGGTCGAGCGCGATCGCGCGCTTGTTGCGGTTGACGCTGAAGTAGTGCGAGGAGAAGCCGTGCTCGTTCGTCGATGGGCCCATCTTGCGGCTGACCTCGCCGCCCGGCGGCTCGACCTTCACGACCTCGGCGCCGTGGTCGCCGAACATCTGCGTGGCCATCGGGCCGGCCAGCACGTGGCTGAGATCGATCACGCGCAGCCCGGACAGCGCGCCCGGATGCACGGGATGGGGGCTCGTCATCGGTTCTCTTTGTCGGCTGAAGCGGCGCCGCTCGATTCGTGGATCGTGATCCAGACGGCGCTGAGGAAGATGACCGTGCCGCCGACCCAGCTCCAGAGGTCCGGCACCTCGCCGAACACGAGCAAGCCTAACAGCGAGGCCCACATCAGGCGCGTGAAGTCCAGCGGCATCAATGCGGTGGCCTCCGCGTACTGGAACGCCTTCGTGTAGGCGAACTGCCCCACCGTGGCAATGAGTGCCGTGAACACCAGCACCGCGAACATCTCCGGGCTCGGCCACTCCCACACCCACACTGCCAGCAGGAACGTGAGCGGCGTGACGATGACCGACATGTAGGTGACCTGTGTCGTGCTCGATTCGGTGGTCGACATCAGCTTGATGACGATGATCGACCCCGCCCAGGCCAGCGCGCCGCAGATGGCCAGCAGCGGCCCCGCCGACAGCGGGATGACGCCGGGCCGCACGATGAGCAGCATGCCGGCGATGCCGCCGGCCACCGCCAGCCAGCGGGTCACGGTGGAGCGCTCGCGCAGCAGCACGATGGCGGCGGCCGAGGCGAACACCGGCGAGATGAAGCTCAGCGCCGTCACGGTGGCGATCGGCGTCATCGTGAGCGCCGAGAACAGCCCCAGCATCGAGATCATCAGCATCAGGCAGCGGATCAGGTGCAGGTGCAGCCGCTCGGTCTTCATCACCGCGCCGCGCGAGCGCAGCAGCCCCGGCAGCATGAAGAACAGCGCGATGAAGTAGCGGAAGAAGGTGATTTCGAAGACGTGCAGCTCGCGCGATGCGTAGCGCACCGAGGCATGCAGCATCGTGAACGACGCCGCCGCGGCGAGGCCGAGCGCCATGCCCTTGACGCGCCGCGGCAGGCGATCAGCGAGCGCGGCGAGGTCTTGCATGGCAGGCGGTCCGGCGGTGCGCCCGCGCCACCACCCCCTTCAGGCGATGGCCTTGCACGCCCTGAGCGCGCCGATCTCGGCGTCGGAGCAGCCGGCCCAGCGCAGCACCTCCTCGGTGTGCGCGCCGAGCAGCGGCGGCGCATGGCGCAGGCTGGCCTTCTCGCCGTCGATGGCCACCGGCACGTCGACGACGCGCAGGCCGGGCACGTGCGCGGCGGGCAGCGGCTTGATCATGCCCATCGCCGCCACCTGCGCGTCGTCGTGCACCTCGACCACGGTGTTGATCGGCGAGCATGGTGCGCCGGCGCCGCGCAGGCGCTCGACGCATTCGGCGGTGGCGTAGGTCGCCGTGCGCGCCTCGAGCAGCGCGTGCAGCGCCGGGCGGTTGGCCACGCGCAGCGCATTGCTCGCGAAGCGCGCGTCCGCCACCACCTCGGGTACGCCGAGTGCGCTGCACACGGCCGCGAAGAGCTTGTCGTTGGCGGCGGTGATCAGCACTGCGCCGTCGCGCGTGGCAAACGACTCGTACGGCGAGGTCATCGGCGTCACGTCGCCCAGGCGCTGGCCGACGAAGCCTGCGCCCATGTAGTGCGTGAGGAACAGCGACATCCAGTTGACGCCGGTCTCCATCAGGCTCGTCGCCACGCGCCCGCCGCGCCCGGTCTGCTGGCGGCGGTACAGCGCGGCCAGCGTGCCGATGAAGGCCCACAGCGCCGTGCCCATGTCGACCACCGACACGCCGACGCGCGCCGGCGGGCGGTCGGCATGGCCGGTGACGCTCATGATGCCGGTGAAAGCCTGGATCAGCGGGTCGTAGCCGGGTTCGCGCGCCAGCGGCCCGCTCTCGCCGAAGGCGCTGATCGCGCAGTACACCAGCCGCGGATTGGTGGCCGCCAGATCGTCGTAGCCCAGACCGCGCGCCTCGAGGCTGCCCGGGCGCACCGCGTGCACCAGCACGTCGGCCCGGTCGGCCAGCCGCCGCACGACATCGCGGCCCGCGGGCACGCCGATGTCGATGCCGACGCTGCGTTTGTTGCGGTTCACCGCCAGGAAGGCGGTACCGATGCCGTGGCTCGCCGGCGGCACCCAGCGCCGCGCGTCGTCGCCGCCGAGCGGGCGCTCGACCTTGATCACGTCGGCGCCGAAGTCGCCCAGCAGCTGCGTGCAGTAGGGGCCGGCGATGTTCTGCGTCAGATCCAGGACGGTGATGCCCTTCAGGATGTCGGCCATGTTCAGGGCTCCCCGCGGGCCTCTACTCGGGCTGGACGCCCGCGTCCTTGACGAGGCGGGCCCACTTCGGGATCTCGGTGCGCACCATCCGGTCAGGGCAGCGGACACGCCGCTTCGCGTGCATGCAGCCGCAGCAGCGCCTCGCGGCGCGCCGAGCCGCTGGCGAACTCGATGTCGCGCACGCGGCGCGGGTCGATCGCAGTGCGCAGGTGGTTCAGCAGCGCGACGTCGGGCTGCGGCGTCGGGGGCGCGCCGTCGGTCGCCACTGCGGCCGGGGTGCGTTCGCGCAGCGTCTCTTCCGACACGCCCGGGTGGCGGCTCAAAGCCCGCGCGCCGTCGCTCGTGAACTCGAACACCGCGAGGTCGGTGACGAGGATCACCCGGCCTGCGCCGCGCGCGTGCATCGCCAGCGGATCGGCGACGACGAAGTCCACCGCATCGACGAAGCCGCGCCGGTCCTGCTGCGGCAGGTAGGCGAGGAAGGGCCGCGCGATCTCGGCGAGCTCGGCCAGGCCGGCGAGCCCGGCGAAGCGCCGATGGCCGCCCGAACGGCCCGTCACGCGCAGCGTGTTGATGCGCCCGCGTGCATCGATCTGCAGCGGGCGCACGAACTGGCGCACCCGCCCCGCCAGGCGCGGCATCATCTGGCCGATCCATTCCGGCGCCTCGAAACG
>DAORHX010000106.1:0-9858 GCA_035438245.1 Rubrivivax sp. | reverse complement strand
GTGCTGCAGGACGCCGCCGCGGTACGCGCCGCCGACGCCGCGCTGGCGCGCGCGGCCAATGCGTGCGAATGGCGCGCCGCGCCACTGTGCCGGCTGTTCAGCCGCGCCTGCGTCGCGCTGCTCGACGCAAAGCTCGACGAGGCGCGTGACCTGCTCGAACCATTGACGCAGGGGCCGAATCGCGTCACCTACTTCCAGGCCGACGTGGCGCGGCTGCTGTTGTGCGACCTGCTGCTGCGGCAGGGCCGGCACGGCGACGCCGCGCGCACGCTGCAGCCCTGGCTGGAGATGGCAGCGCACGGCGACCAGGGCGCAGGCAGCGAAGTCGGCGGCGCGCTGTTTGCCGGCCGTGCGGTGCTGCAGCGGCTGCTGCAGGCCGACTGGGGCGGGCAGCTCAGCGCGCAGGCGCTGCACCCGCTGCGGCGGTTGACGGCGGCCATCGGCCCGGACGCCGCAGCGCAGCCGGCGGCGCCCGCCCCCGCGACATCGTTGGCGCTGCTGAGCGACCGCGAGCGCGAAGTGCTGGCGCTGATCGCGCGCGGCCAAAGCAACAAGCTGATCGCACGCGCCTTCTCATTGAGCCCGCACACGGTGAAGCGGCATGTCGCCAACATCCTGGACAAGCTCGGCGTCGACACGCGCGGCCAGGCCGCGGCGCGCTGGCGCGAGGCGGGGCTTGGCCCACCGTAGGTCCGCATGCCGGCGGATGCCCGTCATGGAGAGCGTGGCGCGCTTTCCGGAGCGAAGCAGCGGCTGGCGGGCGGGCAGGTTCATGCGCGCTGCGGCTGCAGCGACGGCTTCAGCATCGGCGCATTCACGCCGCCGGCACGAAGCAGCCTCAACCGCGCAACTGCTTGGCCAGCGCCGTGGCGTTCTGCGCCGTCAGCCCGTAGATCGACAACTGCGGGTTGGCGCCGATGCTGGTCGGGAACACCGAGCCGTCCAGCACCGACAGGTTCTCGATCTGGTGATGCCGCCCGCCGCTGTCGACCACGCCGCGCTTGGCGTTCTGGCTCATGCCGCAGCCACCCATCAGGTGCGCGGTGAACAAGGTGGTGCGGAACTTCTTCAGCGCCAGCTCGGGGATGGCCTTCCTCGCCTCGGCCCAGCTGGTGTAGTTGGCCGCATCGAGGTGCGCCACGCGCACCGCCTTCGCACCGGCGGCGAACTGCAGTTCGGCCATGCTCAGCCAGGCGCGGCGCACGCCGTCCCAGACGTAGTCGGAGATGTCGTAGTCGAGCACCGCATTGCCGTCATCGCCCAGGCGCACGCTGCCGCCTTCGCTGCCCGGCACGAAGCCGTCGCGCAGCAGCGCCAGCACCGAGTTGGCGTGCGCGAAGTCGGCCATGCCCTGCTGCAGCTCGCGGCCGTACAGGTTGAACACCGCCGAGCCGATGCCCGGGAAGATCGGCGGCACCTCGAGCTTGTAGCCCATCGGCCCGGTGGCGCCGTCCTTCCACTGGAAGTGGTCCGAGGCGATCGACTGCGGCGCGCCGTAGAAGGCGTCGATGCGCTCGGGCATCACCGCCGTGGTCAGCACCACCGGGTGGATCAATGTCCGCTTGCCGAGCAGCCCGTGCGGGTCGGGCAGCTTCGAGCGCAGCAGCAGCGCCGGCGTGTTCAGCGCGCCGCCGGCGGCGACAAAGTGGCGCGCGCGGATCGTCAGCGTCACGCCGGTCGGCGTCGTGCCGTCCTTGGCGCTCAACGCGTCGGCCAGCGCACCCGTGATCTTGCCGTTGGCGTGCTGCAGCTCGCGCACGCGCAGGCGGTGCACCAGCGTCGCGCCGTTCTTCAGCGCCTCGGGGATGGTCGACACCAGCATCGACTGCTTGGCGTTGACCGGGCAGCCCAGGCCGCAGGCGCCCGAATTCCAGCAGCCCTTGACGTTGCGCGGGATGGCGTGCGCTTCCCAGCCCAGCTTCTCGCAGCCGCGCTGCAGCACGCTGTTGTTGGCATTCGGCGCCGTTTCCCAGCGCGCGACGTTCAGCCGCTGCTCCATCTGCTCGAACCACGGCTTCATCTCGGCGACCGAGTGGCCGGTGACCTCGCGCTCGGCGGCCCAGAAGTCCAGCGTCGGCTCGGGCGTGCGGAAGCTCGAGGTCCAGTTCACCGTGGTCGAGCCGCCGACCGAGCGCCCCTGCAGGATGCTGATCGCGCCGTCGGAGCTCGCCTTGCCCGGTCCGCCGCCCTGGTACAGCTCGCGGTAGGCGCGCGCCTCCTGCATGTCCTTGAAGTCGGCCGAGGTCTTCAGCGGCCCCTCCTCGACCAGCAGCACCTTCAGCCCGGCCTGGCTCAGGATCTCGGCCGTCGCACCGCCGCCGGCGCCGCTGCCGATGATGGCGACGTCGGCCTCCAGCGTCTGCGGCGCCGTCAGCCTGGCGGCGTCGGTCACTTTCCAGCCCGAGGCGATGCCCTCGGTGTAGATGTCGGGAAAACTCATTGCTCAGCCCTCAGGCGTTGACGGCCTTGAACATGGCCTCGAAGGGGCCGGGGAAACCCACCGACGCGAAGGTCGCCGGGATCACGTAGTAGCTGCCCGCCACCAGCCGCACCAGCACGTTGCCGCCGGCATTCAGCGTGGCGAAGCGGCTGCCGCGCCAGCGCGCGAGGAAGGCGTCGAGCTTGTCCGGGCCGGCGTCCTTCCAGTCGCCCACGCCGGTGAGCACGTAACGCAGCGGGCCGATGGCGAGCAGGTCGAACAGCTTGCGCAGCTCGCCGCGGCTGTGGGCGTCCAGGCCGGCGCAGGTGCCGTCGATGTTGGCGAGGGTCTGGCGCAGCAGCGCCTGCTGCTCGGCGGCGCTGCGCGTGCCCAGGTCGAGCACGACCACCGGGATGATCGCGCTGAACAGCGCCACGTCGTCGGCCTGCAGGAAGGCCAGGCCCTGCGCCGGCTCCTTGGCGCCGCCGCTGCAGCCCGGCAGCGTGCCGGCCAGCGTCAGCGCGAGCGAGAAGCCCAGGCCCACCTTGAGGAAGCCGCGCCGCGGCAGGCCGGCGGCATCGGCCATCGAATCGACTTTGCGTTCCATACATGCCTTTCAACGGCGTCGCATCGACTGAACACACTACCGTATTGTTTGCGCAAGACGACCTGAACCAAGGCGCTTCTCGGCTCAGGGCGTGACGATGTTGAAGTCGGGCGTGAAGGACGCGGTGTTGGCGACCAGCGCGCCCAGCACCTGCGGGTTGCCCTCGACCTTGGCCATCCCGGCCTGCACCAGCTCGGGCAGCTTCTTGCCCTGCATCAGCATCGCCAGGAAGGCCGGCCGCGTCAGCGTCAGCTTGAGATCCGGGTTCTTCAGCACGCGGCCCTTGGTGCTGTTGAGCACCGCGTTCGACAGCTCCAGCGCCCAGGTCTCCTTGACGTCGGTGAACTCCATCTGGATTGCCGCCTTCATGCCGTCGGTCTTGGTGTGGTCCAGGCGCAGCGCGATGAAGTCGAACAGCAGCTCGTTGCTCATGCCCTGCACGGTGTCCGGGTTGCTGGTGCTGATCGGCACCGGCTTGAAGCCGGCGCGCAGCTCCTGCGCACCCATCAGGTAGGCGCCGCGCCAGGTCGACGACTCGGTCTGGTAGCCCAGCTGCTCCAGCGCATCGGCCTGCAGCGCGCGCGCCTCGGCGCTGCCGGGGTTGGCGAAGACGGCATGGTTCATCAGCTCGGCCACCCAGCGGTAGTCGCCGTCGGCGAAGGCCTTGCGGCCGGTGGCGATGACGGCTGCCTCGCCGCCCATCGCGGCGACGTAGCGCTTCGCGCTGTCGGTGGGCGGCAGCCGGTTCAGCGTCGCCGGATTGGCATCGTAGTAGCCGAGGTAGAAGTTGTAGACCGCACGCAGGTTGTGGCTCAGCGTGCCGTAGTAGCCGCGCGACGACGCTTCGGCGGCGAGGCCCTTGGGCATGAAGCTCTCGTTGCCGATCTCGTCCATCACCAGCCCCTGGTTGGCCAGGTGCAATGCGCGGTCGTGCAGGAAGCGGTAGGTGTCGCGCTGGGTGGCGAGGAAGGCGCGGATGTTGTCCTTGCCCCAGGTCGGCCAGTGGTGGCTGGCGAAAGCCACTTCGGCGTCGGGGAACAGGTCCATCGTCTGATTGATGTACTTGCTCCAGCCCAAAGCGTCGCGCACCTTGGCGCCGCGGATGGTGTAGACGTTGTGCATCAGCTTGACCGCCACCTCCGACAGGCACAGCGCCTTCTTGTCGGGGAAATAGAACATGAACTCCGACGGCGCCTCCGAGCCCTGCGCCATCTGGAACTGGATGCGCACGCCGTCGATGACCAGTTCTTCGCCGGTCTTCTTGATGGTCTGCGTCGGCGGGATCAAGCCCGGGTTGTCCGCGCTCAGCGCCGGCCCCAGGCCGATGCCGACCTGGCCTTTCTCGCCAGGGGTCAGCGCCGCGCCGTACATGTACTGCGCGCGCCTGGACATCGCATTGCCGGCGAGCACGTTCTCGGCGATCGCATGCTGCATGAATTCGTCGGGCGCGATGACCTTCACCTTGCCCGAGCGCACGTCGGCCTCGTCGACGACGCCGCGCACGCCGCCGAAGTGGTCGACGTGGCTGTGCGTGTAGATGACCGCGACCACCGGCTTCGTGCTCTTCAGCGTATCCATCGCCAGCTTCATGCTGGCGCGCGCCACCGCCGCGGTGAGCGTGGTGTCGATGACGATCCAGCCGGTGTTGCCCTCGACCAGCGTCATGCCGGCGATGTCGTAGCCGCGGATCTGGTAGATGCTGTCGGCCACCTTGAACAGCCCCTGCGCGTGGTTCAGCTGCCCGAGCCGCCACAGGCTGGGGTTGACCGTCGCCGGCGCCTGCCCATTCATGATGAAGTCGAAGGCGCGCGCATCCCAGACGACACGGCCGTCGGCGGCCTTGATCAGCGGGTCGCTCAGCTCCGCCAGCTTGCCGCGCGTGGCGTCTTCGAAGTCGCGCTTGTCGAAGGCGGCCACGGTCTGGCGCATGGCCTGGTTGGCCGCTGCGGTGGTGGGCGTCGCGCCCTTGATGCTCATGTCGGCGCCGCCGGGCGCCGACGCGCAGCCGGCAGCCAGCAGGGCCGCGCCGAGCAGCGGGACGGCAAGGTGGAGCGTGGTTCGCACAAAAGTCTCCTTCAGGGTTCGGGTCGAGGGAAGTCAGGCCGCAGCACGCGTCGGCGACCTGCGTTTGGCGTTCGCCACGGTCGCCTTCTTCGGCGACGCGCGGCGCATGGATCGGGCCGGCGCCCGGGGCGCCACCACGCCGAGCGCGATGGCGGTTTCGTCGAAGGCCTGCTCGGCAAGCCGCGCCAGCCGCTCGATCTGCGGCACCGCGTCGGGCATCGCCAGGAAGCCGAGCTGCAGCCGCTCACCCAGCGTCACCGCGGTGATGTTCAGCTTGTGCCCGGCCGTGATCACCGAGATCGGCAGCACCAGCTCGACGGCGGCGCCCATCAGCCAGCGCTGGCCTTCCAGGCCGAAGGGGTTCGACACCAGCAGGTTCGAATGCATCGGCGCGAGCTTGGCCGACACACGTTCGACCAGGGTCGGCAGCGCATGCACCAGCGTCGTGTACAGCATCACCGTGTCGCTGCCGCGCTTGGCCAGCGATGCCTTCAGCTGGCCGGTCTCGGCGCGGATCTTCTTCAGCCGCTGCAGCGGCGAGGCCTGGCCGGCGCCGAGCGGGAACTGCAGCACCGCGATCTGGTTGCCGCCCTTCGCGGCCTGCAGCGCCACCGGCATGTCGACCACCAGCGCGCCGGAAATCGCCTGGCCGCGCTCGGCCAGGTAATGGTGCATGGCGACGTCGAGCACGGTCAGCAGCAGGTCGTTGACGGTCGCGCCATGCGCCTTGCCCAGCGCCTTCAGTTCCGTCAGCGGCAGCGTGCACCAGGCGAAGGAGCGCGTGGCCGACAGCTTGCCCTCGAACACCGCCGGCACCTTCAGGAACGGCAGCGGCAGCCCGGGGCTCAGGCCGGCCGAGCGCAGGCGCTGCGCTGCCACCAGGCCGGCCATGTCGGCGCTGGTGCGCAGCAGTCCCGTGGCCGCGGCGCCGCCCTGCAGCAGCCGCTGCACCAGGCCGGCACTCTGGCGGCGGCTGGAGCCGCCGCGCTCGACGCCGTCCCACATCGCCCGCACCTGCTTGTCCTTCGGGTCGGGGCTCAGCCACTGCGTGACCGCCTTGACGAAGGCGCGGCCGTCGATGATGCCGTGGTGCACCTTGCCGTACAGCGCGATCCGGCCGTCGGCCAGGCCGTCGATGATCCAGAACTGCCACAGCAACCCCGAGCGGTCGAGCACCGGCTCGTGCAGCTCGCACACCTTGGCCAGCAATTGCGCCATCGAGGGGCGCGGCAGCGTCAGCCGGTGCACGTGGCGGGCCAGGTCGGGCTCGGGCATCGGCTCGACCGCCGGCGCCTTCAGCAGCGACATCTTCAGCCGGTAGTTGAAGGGCGGCCCGGGCGGGCGCTGCAGCAGCTGGCCGTGCAGCCGGTCGGCGAAGGCACCGGGCTTCGCGCGCGCGGGCGGCCGCAGCAGCACCAGCGGGCCGATGTTGAACGGGCGTTCGGGCGATTCGAGCACGAACATCGCCAGGTCCATCGCCGACAGCGCAGGCATTTCAGTGCCCCTGCTTGCCGCCCAGCGAAGCGTCGGCTTCGCCGAGGAAGAACTTCATCGCGAAGCGCTGCACGAAGTTGCCGTAGGGCGGGTGGAACAGCTGCGTCGGGAACCCCCTTCGGCGCTGGAACACGGTGCGCGCGTGCGACAGCTCGCGGAAGCCCTCCTCGCCGTGGTAGTTGCCGATGCCCGAATTGCCGACGCCGCCGAAAGGCGCGTCGTGGTTGATCGCGTGCCAGCCCCAGTCGTTGACCGACACGCCGCCCGAATGCGTGCGCCGCAGCAGCTCGTCGCGCTCGGCCGCGTCGGTGCTGAAGCAGTACAGCGCCAGCGGCCGCGGCCGCGCGTGGATGAAGGCGATCGCGTCGTCCAGCTGGTCGTAGGGCACCACCGGCAGCACCGGGCCGAAGAGTTCCTCCTGCAGCACCGTCATCTGCGGTGTGGCACCGGTGACGATGTGCAGCGGCAGCTGGCGGTTGCCGGCGCCCTGCGGCAGCGGCGCACAGGCGGTGACGGTGGCACCCTTGGCGCGCGCGTCGTCCAGCGCGGCTTCGAGGCGCGCCAGCTGCTTGTCGCTGACGACGCTGGTGAAGTTCGGGTTGCCCTCGGTGCGCTGGCCGTACATGCCTTCGAAGCTGGCCTTCACCGCGGCCACGAATTCGGCCTGGCTCTCGCGCGGCACCAGCGCGTAGTCGGGCGCGATGCAGATCTGGCCGCAGTTGACCGACTTGCCGTGCGTGATGCGCAGCGCAGCGTCGGCCACCGGGTAGTGGCGCGACACCACCGCCGGCGACTTGCCGCCCAGTTCCAGCGTCACCGGCGTCAGGTTCTGCGCCGCGGTGCGCATGACGATCCTGCCGACGCCCGGCGAGCCGGTGAAGACGATGTGGTCGAAGGGCAGCGCGGTGAAGACGTTCGGGTCGAGCAGCTCCTCGCCGACCAGCGCCACCAGGTCCTCGTCGAAGACCTCGGCCAGCAGCCGCTTGAAGACGGCGTTGGTCGCCGGCGTGATCTCGCTCATCTTGATCATCACGCGGTTGCCGGCCGCCAGCGCGGTGACCAGCGGGCCCATCGCCAGGTAGATCGGGAAGTTCCACGGCACGATCACGCCGACCACACCCTTGGGCTGGTAGGTCACCTTGACGCTGTTGCCGAGGAACAGCAGCTCGGTCGAACGCCGGCTCGGCTTCATCCAGCGGCGCAGGTGCGAGATCGCATGGTTGGCTTCGAGCACCGAGCCGAGCAGGTCGAGCATCTTCGACTCAGGAGCGGGGCGGAAGCCGAAGTCGGCGCTCATCGCTTCGGCCAGCAGGTCCTGGTAGCGCTGCGTCTGTTGCTTCAGCGCCTTCAGCCGTGCCAGGCGCTCGGCGGCCGTCGGATACGGCTGCGCGAAGCAGGCCGCACGCTGCGCGGCGTACAGGCGCTGCACGCGTTCGACCGCGGCCAGCGCCTGCTGCGATTCGCGGGTGGTGTCGTTCATGCTTTCCTCCTTCTCCATCAAGGCGCGACGCCAGCGCCGGTCACCCGGCGCAGCGCGGCACGCAGGCGCTGCGCGCTGAGCGGCCGCTGCAGGAAGTCGGTGCCCGCGAGCCGCGCCACGTCCACCGCGGTGCGGAACGCGCTGGGCCAGCCGATCATCACCACCGGCAGCGCCTGGCCATCGCGGCGCAGCTTGCGCGCCAGTGCCAGCGCGGCCGCCGCGTCGGGCTCGGTGCCGCACACCAGGCAGTCGCCCCCCTGCAGGGCCAGCCAGTCGAAGATCGTGGTGCCGTCTTGCAGGAAGACCAGCTTGCGCACCTGCCCCGCGAGCGCGGACTCGATCCAGCGGCACTCCTGCGCGTCGTGTTCCAGCACGTACACCGTATCGATCATCGCCCCCTCGCAGCCCCGCCATCGTGCCGCGCGGGGGCCGGGCGCACCATCCGTGCGCTCACGCGACGACCACCTAGGGGGCGGTAGGTGGCGGCAGCGCAGCGCCCTCGAAGGCGTGCTGGTAGTTCAGCCGCATCAGCTCGGCCATCGAAGCCACGCCGAGCTTTTCCAGCAGCCGGCTGCGGTGGTGCTCGACGGTGCGGTGGCTCAGGCCCAGCTGCCTGGCGATCTGCTTGCTGGGCAGCCCCTGCAGCGCCAGCGCCATGACCTCGCGTTCGCGCGCGCTCAGCAGCGCGAGCTGCGTTGCCGATGCGGGGGCGGCCGGGGCGGCCGGCGGCGCGCTGCGCTGTTCGGCGTCGCGGCGCAGCGCTTCGTTGATGGCGTCGAGCAGCTGCTGTTCGCGGTACGGCTTCTGCACGAAGTCGACCGCGCCGTCCTTGATGGCCTTGACCGCCATCTCGATGTCGCCGTGGCCGCTGATGAAGACGATCGGCAGCATGGCGCCCCGGGCTTTCAGCCGTGCCTGCAGCTCCAGCCCGCTCAGGCGCGCCATGCGCACGTCCAGCACCAGGCAGCCGGCGCGCGCCGGGTCGAAGCCGGCCAGGAAGTCCAGCGCCGACGCGAAACACGCGCAGGGCAGGCCGACCGAGGCCACCAGCTCGACCAGCGAGTCGCGGTAGGCCTCGTCGTCGTCGACGATGAAGACGGTGGCTTCGTTCATGGCGGTGACAGCGGTGCCAGCGGCAGCGTGAACTCGAACAGCGCACCGCCGCCTGCATTGTGCGCGGCGCGCAAGGTGCCGCCGTGCGCCTCGATCAGCCGCCGGCAGATCGCCAGGCCGACACCCAGGCCCAGCGGCTTGCTCGAGTCGAAGGCCTCGAACACCTGCTCGAGCCCCCCTTCGGCGATGCCCGGGCCATGGTCGGCGACCTGCACCGATACCCAGTCCGCGCCTTGCTGCGCGATGACCACGCCGACGAGCGGTGGCGCCCCCGGCGGCGCGCCTTCCATCGCCTCCAGCGCGTTGCGCAGCAGGTTCAGCAGCACCTGCTGCACATGCACCTCGTCGGCCACCAGCCGCGGCAGCGTGGCCGGCTTGCGCAGTTCGATGTGCAGGCCGCGCTGCTCGCACTCACCCTGCAGCAGTTCGATGCAGGCGGCGGCAACGCGGCCGAGGTCGATCTCGCTGAGCTGCAGTTCGTGGCGCTTGACCATGCTGCGCAGGCGCATCACCACGTCGCCGGCACGCGCCGACTGCGCGACGATGCGGTCGAGCAGGTCGACGACCTTCGGCAAGTCCGGCTGCGGGCCGGCAGCGCGGCGCCGCGCGGCCAGCGCGTAGTTCTCGATCGCGCCCAGCGGCTGCGTGATCTCGTGCGCCAGCGCCGCCGACATCTCGCCG
>DAORHX010000105.1:0-9916 GCA_035438245.1 Rubrivivax sp. | reverse complement strand
ATCACCTCGATCCTGTTCAACATCCCCGGCGAGCCCTGGTCGGTGGCCACCACCTTCGACGGCTACCCGCTGGCGCAAAAAGGGCGCGCCGGCCAGGCGCTGACGGCGGCCTTCACCTCGTCGTTCATCGGCGCCTTCGTCGCCGTGCTGATGATCACCTTCCTGGCGCCGCTGGTGGCCAGGTTCGCACTGAAGTTCGGCGCGCCCGAGTTCTTCGCCGTCTACCTGCTGACCTTCTGCTCCTTCGTCGGCATGGGCAAGGGCAACCCCTTCAAGATCGTCGCGGCGATGGCGCTGGGCTTCGCGCTGGCGGCGGTGGGCATGGACACCGTCACCGGGCAACTGCGCCTGACCTTCGGCCTGACCGAGCTGATGCGCGGCTTCGACTTCCTGATCGCGGTGATCGGCCTGTTCGGCATCGGCGAGATCCTGCTGTCGATGGAAGAGGGGCTCGAGTTCTCCGGCAAGTCGGCGCGCCTGGACGCCAAGGTGGTGTGGCAGACCTGGAAGCAGCTGCCGCGCTACTGGGCGACCTCGCTGCGCAGCTCGCTGGTCGGCATCTGGATGGGCATCACGCCCGGCGGCGCCACGCCGGCCTCGTTCATGAGCTACGGGCTGGCGAAGAAGTTCTCGCGCAACGGCGCGAAGTTCGGCACCGGCGAGATGGAGGGCGTGATCGCGCCGGAAACCGCCGCGCATGCCGCCGGCACGAGCGCGCTGCTGCCGATGCTGGCGCTGGGCATCCCGGGTTCGCCCACGGCGGCGGTGCTGCTCGGCGGGCTGCTCATCTGGGGGCTGCAGCCCGGGCCGCTGCTGTTCGTCGAGCAGAAGGAGTTCGTCTGGGGCCTGATCGCCAGCATGTACCTGGGCAACCTGGTCGGCCTGGTCGTCGTGCTGTCGACGGTGCCGCTGTTCGCGTCGATCCTGCGCATCCCGTTCTCGATCATCGCGCCGGTGATCATCGTCATCTGCGCCATCGGCGCGTACACGGTGCACGGCGCCATGCTCGACATCTGGCTGATGCTGCTGTTCGGCGTGATGGGCTACGTCTTCAAGAAGCTCGACTACCCGCTGGCGCCGCTGGTGCTGGCGCTGGTGCTGGGCGACAAGGCCGAGGACTCGTTCCGCCAGGCGATGCTGATCTCGCAGGGCGATGTCGGCATCATGTGGGCCAACCCGCTGGTCGGCAGCATCACCACGCTGGCGCTGGCCATGCTGCTGTGGCCTGTCGTCTCGAAGCTGATCGCGCTGCTGCGCGCGCCGCCGGCGGACGAACTGGCCGCGCAGCGGCCGCGGGATTGAGCGAAAGGACACCGCATGCCGGTCATCGCACTGACCCAGGGAATGGGCTCGCTGGCCCAGGACATCGCCGAACAGCTGGCGGCCGAGCTGAACCTGGCGACGTTGCAGCACGAGGTCGCCGAGCGCGTGGCCGAGAAGATGCACGTCTCGCGCAGCCTGATCAACCGGCTGCGCGGCGGCAAGGCGGGTGCGCTCGAGCGGCTGCGCGCCGACCGCCATGCGATGGCGCTGTACTCCGCCGAGGAGGTGCTCGAAGCCGCGGCAAGAGGCAACGTCGTCATCCGCGGCTGGGGCGCGACGCAGCTGCTGCGAGCGGTGCCGCACGTGCCCTGCATCCGCATCATGCGGCCCTTCGAGCAGCGCGTGGACTGGCTGATGACGCAGATCGATACCGACGACCGCCGGGTCGCCGAAGCCGAGATCCAGCGCAGCGACCAGTCCAATGCCAGCCGCATGCACCAGCAGTTCGGCGTCGACTGGAACGAGCCGGTGCTGTTCGACATGGTGCTCAACACCGAGCGGCTGTCGGTGGATACCTGCGTGCAGATGATCAAGGGCCTGCTGGCGCGGCCCGAGTTCGCCGAGACGGCCGGCTCGCGCGCGCTGCTGCAGGGCCTGGCGCTGAGCGCGCGCGTGCGCGGCGCATTGCGCGCGCACGAGGCCACCGCAGGCGTGGACATCACCATCGACTGCGTCGACGGCCAGGTGACGCTGCGCGGCATCGTCGCCGACGCCGACGAGAAGGCCGCCGCGCTGCAGCTCAGTGCCGGCGTGGCCGGCGTGCGCTCGGTCGACGACCAGCTGCGCGTGATGGCGAGCTCGAAGCTCTTCCCCTCGGCCCGGCAATGAGCGCTGCGCCGGCCGTGGCCCGGCGCCTGACGCTATGCTGTGCCGCAGGGCGCCGGATGCACGCTGCTTCGACGCCACTTCCATTTCCTGCACTTTCTCCACTTTCTCCACTCTCACCACATCCGACATGGCCAAGGCACTCGACGGCGTACGCATCCTCGACTTCACCCACGTGCAATCCGGGCCGACCTGCACGCAGCTGCTGGCCTGGCTGGGCGCCGACGTCATCAAGGTCGAGCGACCCGGCGAGGGTGACGCCACGCGCGGGCAGCTGCGCGACATCCCCGGCGTGGACAGCCTGTACTTCACCATGCTCAACCACAACAAGCGCTCGGTGACCATCAACACCAAGAAGAAGGGCGGCATGGAGGTGCTCGACCGGCTGCTGAAGAGCTGCGACGTGCTGGTCGAAAATTTCGCCCCCGGCGCGCTCGACCGCATGGGCATCACCTGGGAGCACATCCAGAAGGTCAACCCACGCCTGATCGTCGCCTCGGTCAAGGGTTTCGGCCCCGGGCCTTATGAAGACTGCAAGGTCTACGAGAACGTCGCGCAGTGCGCGGGCGGTGCGGCCTCGACCACCGGCGAGGTCGGCGGCATGCCGATGGTCACCGGCGCGCAGATCGGCGACAGCGGCACCGGGCTGCACCTCGCCTTGGGCATCGTCAGCGCGCTGTACCAGCGCACGCACAGCGGCCGCGGCCAGAAGGTGCTGGCGCCGATGCAGGATGCGGTGCTGAACCTGTGCCGCGTCAAGCTGCGCGACCAGCAACGGCTGGAGCGCACGCACACCATGCACGAGTACCCGCAGTACCCGGACGGCGAGTTCGGCGACGCCGTGCCGCGCGCCGGCAACGCCTCGGGCGGCGGCCAGCCGGGGGCGATCCTCAAGTGCAAGGGCTGGGAGACCGACCCCAATGCCTACATCTACTTCATCACGCAGGCCGCCGTATGGCCGGCGATCTGCCAGGTCATCGGCGAGCCCGGCTGGATCGACGACGAGGCCTATGCCACGCCGAAGGCGCGGCTGCTGCACCTGAAGCCGATCTTCAGGCGCATCGAACAATGGACCATGAGCAAGGACAAGTTCGAGGCCATGGACATCCTCAACAAGCTCGACATCCCCTGCGGGCCGATCCTGTCGATGAAGGAGATCGCCTACGAGCCCGCGCTGCGCGCCACCGGCACGGTGGTCGAGGTCGATCATCCGCAGCGCGGCAAGTACCTGACGGTGGGCAACCCGATCAAGATGTCGGACAGCCCCACCGAGGTGAAGCGCTCGCCGCTGCTCGGCGAGCACACCGACGAGGTGCTGGAACAGCTCGGCTTCAGCGCCGCGCAGGTGGCGGCATTGCGCGCCGAAGGCGCCGTCTGAAGAAACGGCGATGAACGCGCGCACCATCCCCATCGTTGCCGACGCCGCGCTGCGCCAGCGCAAGCGCTCGGGCCCGAAGGGGCGGCGCGTCGATGCGGCGGCGCTGGCCGAAGTGCGGCAACTGCTGGGCGACGCTTCGCGAGCGCGCGAACTGCTGATCGAACACCTGCACAAGCTGCAGGACCACTTCGGCCACCTGAGTGCGCCGCACCTGGCGGCGCTGGCGCAGGAGATGGGCCTGGCGCAGGTCGAGGTCTACGAAGTGGCGAGCTTCTATCACCACTTCGACGTGGTCAAGGAGGGCGACGCCGCACCGCCGCGGCTGACGGTGCGCGTGTGCGACAGCCTGGCCTGCGAGATGGCCGGTGCGCGCCAACTGCTCGAACGGCTGCCGGCCGTGCTGGGCAGCGGGGTGCGCGTGCTCGCTGCGCCCTGCATCGGCCGCTGCGAGCAGGCGCCTGCCGTCGTGGTGGGGCAGCACACGATCGCGCAGGCCACGCCGGAGGCGGTGCGCGAGGCCGTCAACGCCGGGCGCATCCAGCCCGGGGCGACCGGCTGCATCGACTTCGACAGCTACCGCAGCACCGGCGGCTACGCGCTGCTCGACAGCTGCATCAGCGGCCGACGCGATGTCGAGGACGTGATCGCCGTGCTTGAACATTCTGGTCTGCGCGGCCTGGGCGGCGCGGGCTTTTCCACCGGGCGCAAGTGGCGCATCGTGCGCAACGAAACGGCGCCGCGGCTGATGGCGGTGAACATCGACGAAGGCGAGCCCGGCACCTTCAAGGACCGCGTCTATCTGGAGCGCGACCCGCACCGCTTCGTCGAAGGCATGCTGATCGCCGCCTGGGCGGTGGGCATCGCCAAGATCTACGTCTACCTGCGCGACGAGTACCACGCCTGCCGCGTCATGCTCGAAGCCGAGCTGGTCAGGCTGCGCGAGCGCGCGCCCTGGCCGGACATGCCCGAAGTGGTGCTGCGCCGCGGCGCTGGCGCCTACATCTGCGGCGAAGAGTCGGCGATGATCGAATCGATCGAAGGCAAGCGCGGCATGCCGCGGCTGCGCCCGCCGTTCGTTGCGCAGGTCGGCTTGTTCGGCCGGCCGACGCTGGAGCACAACTTCGAGACGCTGTACTGGGTGCGCGAGATCCTGGAGAAGGGCGGCGACTGGTTCGCCGCGCAGGGCCGCCACGGCCGCCACGGGTTCAGGTCGTTCTCGGTGTCCGGGCGGGTCAGGCAGCCGGGGGTCAAGCTGGCGCCGGCCGGCATCACGATGCGCGAGCTGATCGACGAATACTGCGGCGGCATGGCCGACGGCCACGTGTTCTATGCCTACCTGCCGGGGGGAGCCTCGGGCGGCATCCTGCCGGCGGGCCTGGCCGACATTCCGCTGGACTTCGACACGCTGCAGCCGCATGGCTGCTTCATCGGCTCGGCCGGGGTGATGGTGCTGAGCGACCATGACACGGCCGTGGGCGCGGCGCGCAACCTGATGCGCTTCTTCGAGCACGAGTCCTGCGGCCAGTGCACGCCCTGCCGCAGCGGCACCGCCAAGGCCTCGGCGCTGATCGCCGGGGCGAGGTGGGACGTGAATCTGCTCGCCGACCTGTCGCAGGTGATGCGCGACGCCTCGATCTGCGGGTTGGGCCAGGCGGCGCCGAACCCGATGGACTGCGTGATCAGGTACTTCGCCGAGGAGCTGAAGTGAACACCCGCGCGGGCAGCGCTGCGCCCGACTACCTGGTCGAGTTCGAGCTCAACGGCCGCACGGTGCGCGGCCGCGCGCATCAGCCGGTCATCGAGGCCGCCCGCGCCGAGGGCGTGCACATCCCCCACCTTTGTTACCAGCCAGGGCTGCAGTCCGTGGGCAACTGCCGCGCCTGCGTGGTCGAGATCGCCGGCGAGCGCGTGCTCGCACCGGCGTGCTGCCGCACGCCGGTGCTCGGCATGAAGGTCACCACCGACAGCGAGCGGGTGCTGAAGTCGCAGAAGCTGGTGCTCGAACTGCTGCAGTCCGACATGCCCGAAGCCGAGTACACGCGCCACAACGAGCTCGACCAATGGTCGGCCAGGTTGGGCCTGGGCAGGCCGCGCTTCGCGGCGCGCGCGCAGCCGGCGCGGGACCTGTCGCACCCGGCCATCGCCGTGAACCTGGACGCCTGCATCCAGTGCACGCGCTGCCTGCGCGCCTGCCGCGACGAGCAGGTCAACGACGTCATCGGCCTGGCTTTCCGCGGCGAGCACGCGAAGATCGTCTTCGACATGGACGACCCGATGGGGGCGTCCAGCTGCGTGGCCTGCGGCGAGTGCGTGCAGGCTTGTCCCACGGGCGCGCTGATGCCGGCGCGCGACGCCGCGCTGGCCGTGCCCGACAAGCAGGTGGCCTCGCTGTGCCCGTATTGCGGCGTCGGCTGCCAGCTGACCTACCACGTCAAGGACAACCAGATCCTCTACGTCGAAGGCCGCGACGGCCCGGCCAACCACGGCCGGCTGTGCGTCAAGGGGCGCTACGGCTTCGACTATGCGCACCACCCGCAACGGCTGACGAAGCCGCTGATCCGTCGCCCGGACGCGCCGCCCAAGCGCGGCGACTTCGTGATGGACCCGCAGCGGGTGATGGAGGTCTTCCGCGAAGCGACCTGGGACGAGGCGCTGGACTTCGCCGGCGGCGGCCTGAAGCGCATCCGCGATGCCCACGGCCGCAAGTCGCTGGCCGGCTTCGGCTCGGCCAAGGGCAGCAACGAGGAGGCCTACCTGTTCCAGAAGCTGGTGCGCACCGGCTTCGGCAGCAACAACGTCGACCACTGCACGCGGCTGTGCCATGCCTCGTCGGTGGTGGCGCTGCTCGAGGGCATCGGCTCGGGCGCGGTCAGCAACCCGGTGATGGACGTGATGAAGGCCGAGGTGATCGTCGTCATCGGCGCCAACCCCAGCGTCAACCACCCGGTGGCCGCGAGCTGGATCAAGAACGCGGTGAAGAACGGCGCCAAGCTGATCGTCATGGACCCGCGGCGCTCCGACCTGTTGCGGCTGGCGCACCGCTTCCTGCAGTTCAAGCCCGACACCGACGTGGCGCTGCTCAACGCGCTGATGCACGTCATCGTCGAGGAGGGCCTGGTCGACGAAGACTTCATCGCCAGCCGCACCATCGGCTACGACGAACTGCGCAGCAACGTCGCGGCCTACGCGCCCGAGGCGATGGCGCCGATCTGCGGCATCGACGCCGACACGCTGCGCGAGGTGGCGCGGCTGTATGCCACGTCGCGGGGCTCGATGATCCTGTGGGGCATGGGCGTCAGCCAGCACGTGCACGGCACCGACAACGCACGTTGCCTGATCGCGCTGGCGCTGCTGACCGGGCAGATCGGCCGAGAGGGCACCGGGCTGCACCCGCTGCGCGGCCAGAACAACGTGCAGGGCGCGTCCGACGCCGGGCTGATCCCGATGATGCTGCCCGACTACCAGCACGTCACCCGGCCCGAGGTGCGCGCGCGCTTCGAGCAGGCCTGGCAGCTGCCCGCGGGCACGCTCGACGACCAGGTCGGCCTGACCGTGGTCGAGGTCATGCATGCCATCAAGGACGGCCGCGTCAAAGGCATGTACGTGCAGGGCGAGAACCCGGCGATGTCCGACCCCGATGCCAACCATGCGCGCGAGGCGCTGGCGGCGCTGGATCATCTGGTGGTGCAGGACATCTTCCTCACCGAGACCGCCTACCTGGCCGACGTCATCCTGCCGGCGGGCGCCTTCCCCGAAAAGACCGGCAGCTTCACCAACACCGACCGGCTGGTGCAGATGGGCCGCCAGGCGCTCGACCCGCCGGGCGACGCGCGCCAGGACCTGTGGATCATCCAGCAGATCGGCCAGCGCCTGGGCCTGCCTTGGGACTACGGCGAAGTCAGCGAGGTCTTCGACGAGATGCGCAAGACGATGCCGAGCATCGGCGGCATAACCTGGGAGCGGCTGGAGCGCGAGCATGCCGTCACCTACCCGTGCACCCACGAGGGCGACCCCGGCGAGCCGGTGGTCTTCGTCGACGACTTCCCGCGCGAAGGCGGCAAGGCGCGCTTCGTGCCGGCCGACATCATCCCCGCCGACGAGCGGCCCGATGCCGCTTACCCGATGGTGCTGATCACCGGGCGCCAGCTCGAGCACTGGCACACCGGCAGCATGACGCGCCGCGCCAGCGTGCTCGACGCCCTCGAGCCCGACCCGACGGCCCATCTGCATCCGCTGGACTTGGGCGCGATCGGCGTCAGGCCGGGCGAGGTGCTGACCATCGAGTCGCGCCGCGGCGAGGTGACGCTGTGGGCGCGCGCCGACGAAGGCACGCCGCGCGGCGCGGTCTTCGTCGCCTTCGCCTACTACGAAGCGGCCATCAACAAGCTGACCAACGCCGCACTCGACCCCTTCGCGAAGATCCCCGAGTTCAAGTACTGCGCGGTGCGCGTCAAGCGCGGCGGCGAGCCGCCGCAGCAGACCAGCTACGGCGGCGGACAACTACTGGCCACGCCCGCCGACGCGGTGAACGGCGAGTGACGGCGCAAAGCCGCCGAATTCAAACAGCCAACGTCGTCGCGCTTCGGCACGGCGCGGCAGGCGGCACCCGCCAGGGGCTCATGCTGCGGCGGTCGGCCCGTTGGGCCGACTGCGCTGTGGTGCTCGCGCCGGGGTCGTGCCGCATAACCCTAAATTCGGCAGTTACCCCGTGACCGGCAGCGCATCGGGCGGTTTGAACGGGCGCAGTGTGGGCGCGATCTTGTCGCTGATGTAGCGCAGCAGGAGTGCCCAGCGGTCGGCTTGGACCAACTGCTCCGCAGCTTGCCGAACATGGCGCAAGGCCGCGCCGATGTTGGCGATCAGCGTCTTGAGCGCCGTGGCCTTGCCGTGCAGCGGTGTCAGGTACAGCGTGGTCTGGTTGGCGTGGTTCACCGCCTTGCCCACCGCGGCCAGCAGCAGCGGGCGGCTGGTGATGGCCTCCATGCGTGCGCCGGGGCGTGCCGCACGGCAGTACCAACTCCACCAGTTGTAGACCAGCGCACAGGCCCGGGCCATGGTCTGGCAGCGGTTGATGTCCTGCGTGGTGAAGCCGCTCAGGCCCCACTGGTTCTTCAGCTCGTCGAACGCGTTCTCGGCATCAGCCCGGTCGCGGTACACCTGCGCCACCGACTCGATGGGGTAGTCCACGTCCGTTACCAGAACCGCGTACTCCCACAGCTTGTCGCCGGCTTGGAACACGGCAGGCTCCAAGTCCAGCTGCAGTTGGCGGCCTTCGTCGATGCGGCGCTCTCGTGCGATACCGCCGCGCACGCGCTGGCGCACGATGACCACGCGGCGCGTTCGGCTCCAACCGTGCAGCCGCACCTGGCCTTCGATCATCTGGCAGCCCTGGGCATCCGCTGGGCTCCAGTCCGTGCGGCCGAAGGCCATGGCCACCAGGCGCTTGACGTTGGCCGTCTGGCGCAGCCGCAGCAGGTAGCGCTGGCCGCGCTGTTCGAGCTCCAGCAAGATGCCTTCGTTGCCGTAACCCGAGTCGCCGCGCACGAGTGCCGGACGCTTGTCACCGAGTTCGTCCAGCAACTGCCCGAGTGCGGCCTTGGCATGAGCGCTGGTGTGCTGCTTGCCGGTTGAGACCTGCACATCCAGCACCAGGCGCAGGTTGCCCACCAAGAAGGTGTGCAGCACGTGGCTGGGGCGCATCGGCTTGGCCGGGTTGTAGCCGACCTCGGCGCCTTCTTGGCGCCCGTACAGCGGTTTGATGCTGGCATCGATGTCCAGCACCCACGGCCGATCCAGCGCTTCGCGTACCGAGTGCATCAGGCTGGGGCGCATCCACGCGGTGCTGGCCGCCTCGTCGATGCGCTCCATGGCCCGGCGCAGCGCGTCTTCGCTGACGATCCTGCCCATGCCCAGCGCCTGCGCGGCCACCGCATCGCCGCGCAGCGCGGTGATGTGCGCGTAGCGCTTGTGCCCGGCCAGCATCGCCAGCATCAGCGTGCCCAGCACGTCGCGCTTGTCCGGTGCGTTGCCGCTGCGGTACGACAGCGGGCAAGATGACACCCAGCGGTCGAACACGCCTGTGGCCGCCAGGAACTCGGCGAAGAACACCAACTGGCCGTTGGGCGTGGCCGCAGCGGACTCGTCCCAGCGCACGTGCATGCGCCCACCCAGTGTGTCCACCACCTGCGGCGTGTGGCCTGCTTCGCCAGCCCCTGCGCGCGCCGCCAGCGCCTTGCGTCTTGATTCACCCATCGGGTGAGTTTGCCAAAACCCACCAACGCCGCGCCAGCGCTTGCTCAGCAGCCGATCACCGGCACTGAACTGCCGGATTTAGGATAACTCACTCCGCGCCCTGGCGGGCGCTGCGTTCGGACAGATGCGGCAAGTCAG
>DAORHX010000104.1:0-9926 GCA_035438245.1 Rubrivivax sp. | reverse complement strand
CATCGGCGTGCGCATCCCGCCTTCGGCCGCGGCGCGCCTGCCGGGCGGAACCGACCTGCAGGCCGGCGGCGCGCTGATCACCGCCACGCTGATGGCCGGCGCGCTGCAGCGGCTGCTGGCGATGACGCTGCAATATGCCAACGACCGCGCGCAGTTCGGCAAGCCGATCGGCAAGTTCCAGGCGGTGCAGCAGCAGCTGGCGGTGCTGGCCGAGCAGGCCTTCGCCGCACGCATGGCGGCCGAACTCGCCTGCGCCGAAGGAGGCGTCGTGCCGCAGCGGCTGCGCGCCGCGGTGGCCAAGGCGCGCGCCGCCGAGGCCGCCGAGAAGGCGGTGGCCATCGCCCATGCGGTGCACGGCGCGATCGGCGTCACCGCCGAGTTCGACCTGCAGTTGCTGACGCGCCGGCTGCAGGAATGGCGCGGCGATCATGGCTCGGCCTCGTACTGGCAGGCCGAGCTGGGCCGCGCGCTGGTCGACGCGAAGGGCAGGGCGACGCTGCCCTTCCTGCTCGACACGCTGCTGCCGGCGCCGGCAGCCCGGCCAGGGGGGACGACATGAACGCATTCGCGCAGCGGCTCGGCCTGAGCCACCCGCTGATCCAGGCGCCGATGGCCGGCGTGCAACTGCACGCGTTGACGCTGGCCGTCAGCGAGGCCGGCGCGCTCGGTTCGCTGCCGGCGGCGATGCTGACGCTGGCCGCGCTGCGCGACGAAGTGCAGGCGATCCACGCCAAGACCACGAAGCCCTTCAACCTGAACTTCTTCTGCCACACCGAGCCGGCGGCCGATGCGCAGGCCGAAGCCGCGTGGCGCGAGGCGCTGGCGCCGTACTACGCCGAGTTCGGCATCGACGCGGCGAAGATCCCCGCGGGCGCCGGGCGTGCCGCCTTCGGTGACGAACAAGCCGCGCTGGTCGAGGCGCTGCGGCCGCCGGTGATCAGCTTCCACTTCGGCCTGCCGCCGCCGCCGCTGCTGCAGCGCGTGAAGCGTGCCGGCGCCTTCGTGCTGGGGTCGGCGACCACGGTGGACGAGGCGCGCTGGCTCGAAGCGCATGGCGCCGATGCGGTCATCGCGCAGGGGCTCGAAGCGGGCGGGCATCGTGGCCACTTCCTGTCGCCGGACCTGACGCGGCAGCTCGGCACCTTCGCACTGCTGCCACAGGTCAAAGCCGCGGTGCGCGTGCCGGTGATCGCCGCCGGCGGCATCGCCGATGCGGCGGGCGTGGCCGCGGCGATGGCGCTCGGCGCCGATGGCGTGCAGGTCGGCACCGCCTACCTGTTGTGCCCCGAGGCGACGACCACGCCGCTGCACCGCGCCGCGCTGCAAAGCGAGGCCGCAGCCCATACCGCTGTGACCAACCTGTTCACCGGCCGGCCGGCGCGCGGCATCGTCAACCGCGTGATGCGCGAGCTGGGCCCGCTGCGCGCGCCGCTTCCGGCCTTTCCGCTCAGCGTGGCGGCGCTGGCGCCGCTGCGCGTCGCGGCCGAAGGCCGGGGCAGCGGCGACTTCACACCGCTGTGGTCGGGGCAGAACAACCGCGGCTGCCGGGCGGTTCCCGCGGCCGAAATGACGCAGGCGCTGTGCCGCGGGTTCGCTTCCACGGGATCTTCACGATGAATCAATTCCTGAAGTACGAACAGGACGGCGCGGTCGTCACGCTGACGATGAACGCACCCGAGGTGCGCAATGCGCTCACCGGCAATGCCGCGGTCGACGAGTTCATCGCCGCGGTCGAGCGCATCAACGCCGACCCCACGGTGCGGGTGATGATCCTCACCGGCGCCGGCACGGCCTTTTCCTCGGGCGGCAACGTCAAGGACATGAAGCGCTTCACCACCGACGAGGTCACGCCGGAGCAGATCGGCCAGTGGTACCGCAACGGCATCCAGCGGCTGCCGCTGGCGCTGCAGAAGCTGGAGGTGCCGAGCATCGCTGCGGTCAACGGCCCGGCCATCGGCGCCGGCTGCGACCTGGCCTGCATGTGCGACATGCGCCTCGCCTCGACCCTGGCCAGCTTCGCCGAGAGCTTCATCCGCGTCGGCCTGATCCCCGGCGACGGCGGCGCCTGGCTGCTGCCGCGCGTGGTCGGCCTGTCACGTGCGATGGAGATGTCCTTCACCGGTGACGCGGTCAAGGCCGACGAGGCGCTGGCCATCGGCCTGGTGTCGCGCGTGGTCGCCCCCGAGGCGCTGCTGCCCGAGGCGCGCGCGCTGGCCGAGCGCATCGCCCGCAACCCCGGCCAGACGCTGCGCCTGACCAAGCGGCTGCTGCGCGAAGGGCAGTCTCAGCGCCTGGATTCGCTGCTCGAGCTGTCGGCGGCGCTGCAGGTCATCGCGCACAAGACGCCGGCCCACGCCGAGGCCGTCAACGCCTTCATCGACAAGCGCGAGCCGAGGTTCGGTGACGTCTGACAGCCGCCGCAAGGCGTCAGCGCGGCAGGCCGCGGCTGAGCCGGATCATCAGCCGCAGGTATTCCAGACGCGCGTGCAACTCGCGCATCTGCTGGCGCAGCTTAAGCAACGCCTGCATGCGCGCATCGAACTCGTCCGTCAGTGGCGACGGCGGCTGGTTCTGTGACCGGGGCGGGTTCATGGTGAAGACGTGCTGGAGGGTGCTGCGATCTTCGGCGCCGGCCCGCACAGGGTCAACCCCGCAACTCGGGTGGCCGGCGGGGCTGCTAGATTCGCTGCCTTCCTTGGGGGGCGGCAAGCGATGAAGGTGTGCATCTACGGCGCCGGTGCGATCGGCGGCTTCATCGGCACGCGGCTGGCCGCTGCCGGCGCCTGCAGCGTGGCCGCCGTGGCGCGCGGCGCGACGTTGCAGGCCTTGCGCGAGCACGGCTGGCGGCTGCGCCAACCTGGCGGCCTGCTGCAGGCGCCGGTGCAGGCGAGCGACGACCCGCGCGAGCTGGGTGTCATGGACCTGGTGGTCGTGGCCGTCAAGGGCCCGGCGCTGGCCGAGGTCGCGCGCCGCATCGGGCCGTTGCTGGGGCCGGACACGATCGTGCTGCCGGCGATGAACGGCGTGCCGTGGTGGTTTGCGCAAACGACGCCGGGCCTGGACGGCGCGCCGCTGCACAGCGTGGACCCGGGCGGTGTCATCACCGCACGGCTGCGGCTGGCGCATGTCGTCGGCTGCGTCGTGCATGCCAGCACCTTCACGCCCGAGCCCGGCCTGGTCGAACAGCGCATGGGGCAGGGCCTGATCATCGGCGAGCCGGCCGGCGGCGACTCGCCGCGCGTGCAGCGTCTGGGCGAGCTGCTGCGCGGCGCCGGCTTCGACACCACGGTGTCGCTCCACATCCGCCAGGACATCTGGTACAAGCTGTGGGGCAACATGACGATGAACCCGGTGTCGGCGATCACCGGGGCCAGCGTCGACCGCATCATGGCCGACCCGCTGCTGCTGGCCTTCTGCAGCGCGGCGATGCGCGAAGCCGCGCAGATCGGCGCGCACATCGGCTGCGCCATCGAGCAGACACCCGAGGACCGTCACGTGGTGACGCGCAAGCTCGGCGCCTTCAGGACCTCGATGCAGAACGACGTCGAGGCCGGCCGCGCCATCGAGCTCGACGCGCTGGTCACGGTGGTGTGCGAGATCGCGCAGCGGCTTTCCATCGCCACGCCGAACATCGACGCGCTGCTCGGCCTGACGCGGCTGTTCGCGCGCGTGCGCGGCCTGTACCCCGAGGACGACGCGCTCAGAACTTGAACAGCACGCCGATGGTCGGGCCGTTGAAGCTCAGGTCCTGCACGTGGGAGCTGGTCTTGAATTCGTAGTCCATGTAGCGCCAGGTGGCCAGCACCGAGCCCCAGTCGAACGTGTAGCCCAGGCCGGCGTTGAGCTGCCAGGTGAGCCTGGACTGGCCGGTGCCCACGTCGACGTAGAAGGGCAGGAACCACTTGCGCTCTTCGCCGAGCAGCGCACGGCCCTTCAGCCCGACGATGGCGTCCCAGTACGACTCGGCGACTTCCATGCGGCCGCTGCGCGCGATCGGGCCCGGCGCGGCCGCCGACCAGCCCAGCGTGTTGTCCAGGTCCAGCAGCCGCGCGCCGAACAGCAGGTCCATCGTGCCTTCGTGGTCGTTCTTCAGCCGGTACAGCCCGGCCGTGGTCCAGATCCAGGTCTTCACGTCCAGGTCGGCGTCGGCTTGCACCTTCACCGGCGACAGCCCCGGCGGGTAGACCGTGAGCGTGGTGCCGTGCGACGAACTCAGGTTGGCGTAGGCCAGGTCGGTCCACACCCCCCACAGGCCCCGGCGCGCCTCGAAGGTGCCGAAGAACGCGAACTCCAGCGCGTCGAGCACGTCGCCCATGCTGACATCGACGCTGGCGCCGCCGCGGTTCGCCGGGAAGTTGCTGGTGCCCGAGATGCCGGGAAACCAGCCGTAGATCGAGAGTTCGAACTGCCACGCATCGGCGCCCTGCGTCTGCGCGGCAGCAGGTCCTGCCACGGCCAGTGCCGCGGCCAGCGCGGGCGCCGCGAGCCTGCAGGTGGGGGGTTTGTGCATCGTCCTGTCACCTCTGTCTTCTTTGTGTTTCGGGCGGCGGCCATCCGTCAGGCCGGAGCCTCCACGACGTCGATCTCGACGCGCCGGTTCCTGGCGCGCCCGGCCGCGGTGGCGTTGGACGCCGCCGCATGCGTTTCGCCCAGCCCCACCGTGGCGATCAGCGCGGCCGACACGCCCTGCGCCTCGAGGGCACCCGCCACCGCATCGGCACGCGCCTTCGACAGCTCGACATTGCCGGCAAGGCGTTCGCGCAGCGTCGGGCCGGTCGGCACGTTGTCGGTGAAGCCCTTGATGACGATGCGCTGCCCGCTCAGGTCCTTCAGCGCCGGCGCCAGCCGCACCAGCATGGCCTTGCCGGCCTCGTCCAGCTTCGCGCTGCCTTCGGGGAACAGCAGGCCGTCGGCCAGCGTGACGCGCACCAGGTTCTGCAGCTGTTCGAGCTGCATCCGGTCGGCGGCGACCCGGGGTTTCAACTGCGCGTCCAGGTCCTGGTAGGTCGCGGACTTCGACACGAGATCGTTGTACGGCACCGGCGAGACGCAGCCGCAAAGCGCTGCGGCGACGGCCAGTGCGGCGGGGATGGACTTGAAACGCATCTTCGACTCCTGCAGTCGCGGCCGATTGTCGCCTGCGGCGATCGCCGGGCCTCGCCGACACCGACCGCCAGCGCGCCGGGCCCGGCGCCACCGGGCCGGTCAGTCGCGAGCGATCGCGCCCGCTTGCGCCAGCTCGCGCAAGGCCGCGTCGTCCAGTGCGAGCCGCTCGCGCAGCACCGCCTGCGTGTGCTCGCCCAGCCGCGGTGCCAGCCCGGGCGTGGCCTGCAGCGTGCCGAAATGCAGCGGCGAGCCCGGCGTCAGGAATTCGCCGACGCCCGGGTGCGCGATGCGGCGGAACATCGGGTTCGCCTCGGAGCAGCGCGCATCCTCGGCGAGCATCTGCGCGAAGCTGCGATACGGGCCCCACAACAGCGCGCGGTCGGTGAACGCAGCGGCCACCTCGGCCAGCGTGCGCTGCGCGAACCACGGACGCAGTGCGGTGGAGATCAGCTCGCGCGCCGCGTAGCGCCCGCTCTCGTCGTCCAGCCGCTGGCCCAGCGCCGCGGCAGCCTGCGGCAGGGCGTCCTGCATGCCGGTGGCGCGCAGCAGCGCGGCCCATTGGCGGTCGGTGATCGCCACCACCATCGCATGCCGGCCGTCGGCGCATGCGAAGCTGTCGCCATAGGCGCCGTAGAGGAAGTTGCCGTCGGCGCGGCGCTGGCTGCCGTTCAGCTCGACGTCGGCCAGATAGCCCAGGTTGGCGGCGGTGGCCATCGCCACGTCGGACAGCGCCAGCCTGACATGCTGGCCCTCGCCGGTGAGGCGCCAGTGGCGCTCGGCGGCCAGCACTGCCAGCGCCAGCATCTGGCCGGCGATCAGGTCCCACGCCGGCAGCACGTGATTGACCGGGCCGTCGCGGCCGCTGCCGGTGACGCCGGGAAAGCCGGCCGCGCAGTTGACCGTGTAGTCGACCGCGCTGCCGCCGTCGGCCGAGCCGCTGAGCTGCACCATGATCAGCCCCGGCCGCAGCGCCGACAGCGCCTCGTAGGACAGCTCGCCGTCGACCGACAGGTTGGTCAGGAACACCGCGGGCCCGTCGCCGGGCGCACAGATCAGCCGCTGCAGCAACGCGCGGCCGGGTGCACTGCGCACGTCCAGCTCGACCGAGCGTTTGCCGCGGTTCAGGCTGGCCCAGTACAGGCTGCGACCCGCGGCATTCAGCGGCAGGCGGCCGACGTCGATGTTGCCGCCGCGCGGATCGACGCGGACGACATCGGCGCCCAGCTGCGCCAGCGCCAGCCCGGCGCTCGGCGCGGCGACGAAGGCCGAGAACTCGATGACGCGCAGGCCGCTCAACGGGGTGGGGTTCATGTCGGCCGCATTGTGGGCCCGCGGCGTGCGCACGCGCATCGCCGTGGTCGGTGGCTGAGGTACAACCGGCAGGTCGCCGGGCTGTCGGATGCCGTCGACTTCCGTCCAACGTCCTGGAACGCCGATGAAGCCTGACGCCCGCCCGCCACGCCACTTCTCGATGATCCGCGGCTTCCACCTGGCCGACTTCATCACGCTCGGCAACGCCGCCTGCGGTGTGCTGTCGGTGCTGCTGGCGATGCGCTACATGGCCAGCGGCGCGCTCGCGCACTTCCTGCTGTCGGCGGCGATGACGCCGCTGGCTTTCGTCTTCGACGTCTTCGACGGCAAGGTCGCGCGCTGGCGCCACCAGCATTCGCCGCTGGGGCGCGAGCTCGATTCGCTGGCCGATGTCATCTCCTTCGGCGTCGGGCCGGCCGCGCTGGGTTTCGCCGCCGGGCTGCAGGGCGGCTGGGACATCGTCATCCTGTGCTACTTCGTCTGCTGCGGCGTCAGCCGGCTGGCGCGCTTCAACGTCACGGCCGAGCAGCTGTCGGGCGAGTCCGGCAAGGTGGCCTACTTCGAGGGCACGCCGATCCCGACCAGCGTGGTCATCACCGCCGTGCTGGCATGGGCGGCGTGGCAGGGCGCGGTCGGCACGCAGCTGTGGGGCGGTGCGTGGACGCTCGGGCCGTGGCGGCTGCATCCGATGAGCCTGCTCTACGCGGCTTCGGGCACGGCGATGATCAGCAAGACGCTGCGCATTCCGAAGTTCTGAAGTGCCAGGGTGATGCGCGACCGCGTGCATCGGCGCATACTGGCCGCATGGCCATCTCCCACGCCCAACCCGGTCAGCCGGTCGACGTGTCGCCGCTGGGCCCGCGCCTGGCGGACACGAAGAGTGTCGCGCTGTTCAAGAGCGAGCAGATCGAGGTCATGCGCCTCGTGTTGCTGGCCGGCCGGTCGCTGCCGCCGCACAAGGTGCCCGGCGAGATCACGATCCAGTGCCTCGAAGGGCGGCTGGCCGTCGCTGCCGACGGCGCGCAGCACGTGCTGCAGGCCGGCCAGCTGCTCTATCTGGGCGGCGGCGTGACGCACGACGTGACCGCGCAGCAGGACGCCTCGGCGCTGGTCACGATCGTGCTGCACAAGGCGTCGCCGCCCTGAACACGGGCCGCTGCTGCGGCCCGCTGGCCTACTTCTTGGCCGGCTTGACGTGGTCGACGGTGACGGCGATGGCTTCGGTGTACACCGCCTCGACCTGGTCGCCGACCTTCACCTGCTTCAGCTGTGCCGGGTCGTTCACCGCGATGTCGACGCTGTTGCCCTTCGGGCCGCGCAGCGTGACATAGCGCTCCTTGGTGTTCACGGCCGTGACGTTGGCCATGATCACCACCTGCCGCCCGGCGGCACCGCCGGCCACCGCACCGGCCGGCGCCGGCGCGGTCGAGGTCTGCGTGCTGCCCGAGCGGATGCCGCTGCCGGGACCGCGCAGTTCCATCGTCAGCGCACGCATGTACTCGACGGTGACCAGGTCGCCGACGCGGATCTGGTCGAAGTTCTTCGCTTCGGGCGGCACGACGACGTCGACGATCCTGCCCTTGGCGCCCTTCAACGTGGCGGTGCGTGTGGCAGGGTCCAGCGCCACCACGGTGGCCGTGACCTTGATCGCGCCGGCCACGCCGCCGGCGCCCGGTGCGCTGGCGGCGATGACGGCAGCCACCGGAGGCTGCGCTGGTTGGGCAAAGGCGGCCGGCACCAGTGCGGCGGCGGCCAGGAGCGATGCGATGCGGGCTTTCATGCGTGCGTCGACTTCAGTGGAGGGGGCGCTATTTCACCACGGTCCGCCGCTGCGCGGCGTTCGCTAAGATCGGCGCGCATGGTGCGTGACCCCGGGGTGATTCGATGGACCATCCGTTCGCCGATCTGATCGACCTGCGCATCGACGAGCAGGGGGTCGGGCACAGCCGCCTGTCGCTGGCGGTGGCGCCGGCGCACCTGAACCCGCACCGCGTGGTGCATGGCGCGGTGCTGTACGCGCTGGCCGACACCGGCATGGGTGCGGCGCTGTATCCGACGCTGGCCGACGGCGAGATCTGCGCCACCATCGAGATCAAGATCAACTACTTCAAGCCGGTCAGCGGTGGCGAGGTCGCGTGCACGACGCGCATCGTCAACCGCGGCCGCAGTGTCGCCAACCTCGAATCGAGGCTGTTCGTCGGCGAGACGCTGGTGGCGCAGGCCAACGGCAACTACGCGATCTTCACGCCGCAGGGCCGCCAGCGCGGCTGACGCGCACGCGAACGCAGCCGGCCGCAAGGCTCAGCGGCTGCCCGCCACCTTCGCGTCGACGAGCGCGCCGTACACCAGCTCGCGCAGCGCGGCGCGGTGTGGCACGCGCTGCTTCGGGCTTTGCATCATGTAGACGACGAACAGGTCGTTGGCCGGGTCGACCCACATGTAGGTGCCGGCCGCCCCGCCCCAGTAGTACTCGCCGAGCGCGCTGTCGCGCCCCGGGGCGGAGGGCTGCAGGCGCACCGCGAAGCCGAGGCCGAAGCCGTAGTCGGCGCCAGGCAGGTACAGCGGCGTGCGCTGCACCTGCGAGCCGAGCTGGTCGCGCGTCATCTCCTGCAGCGCCGCCTCGCTCAGGTAGCGCTTGCCGTCGAGCTGGCCGCCGCGCGCCAGCATCAGCAGGAAGCGCGCGTAGTCCGGCGCGGTGCTCATCAGGCCGCCGCCACCCGATTCGAAGGCTGCCGGCAGGCGCGGATCGAACAGCGGGCTGCCGGGCGTGATGGCGTCGGCGGGGAACGCCTCGGCCAGGCGCGCCTGGCGCTGCGGCTCGGGCACGGTGAAGCTCGTGTCCTTCATGCCCAGCGGGCCGAACAGCCGCGCCTGCAGGAACTGCCCCAGCGGCTGGCCGGAGGCCAGCTCGACCACGCGGCCGAGCACGTCGGTCGAGTTGCTGTAGTCCCAGGTGCTGCCCGGCTCGTAGGCCAGCGGCAGCTTGGCCAGCCGCTCGACGAACTGCGCGTTGTCGATGCTGCGCGTGCTCTCCAGGCCCGATTCGCGGTACGCCTGCTTGACCAGCCCGGGGCCGAAGAAGCCGTAGGTCAGGCCCGAGGTGTGGCGCATCAGGTCGCGCACCGTCATCGTGCGCTGCGCGTCCACCAGCTCGAGCGACTTGTAGCCCACCGCGTTGCTCTTCTCGACGCCGACCTTCAGCTTGGCGAACGCCGGGATGCTCTTCGCCACCGGCGCATCCAGGTCGATCCTGCCTTCCTCGACCAGCATCATCGCGGCGACGCTGACGATCGGCTTGGTCATCGAGTAGATGCGGAAGATGTCGTCGACCTTCATCGGCGCGTCCGTCGCCGGGTCGCGCAGGCCGACCGCCTCGACGAGCACCGGCTGCCCGCCGCGCCAGACCATCAGCACCGCGCCGGGGATCTTCTTCGCCGCCACCTCGGCGCGCAGCCAGTCGCCGATCCTGGCCGCTCCGGCGCTGCTCAGGCCGGCGGGCGGCGCGGCAG
>DAORHX010000103.1:0-9987 GCA_035438245.1 Rubrivivax sp. | reverse complement strand
CCGTCAGCCGCCCGGCCGCGTGGCGGCGAGCGCGGCGGCCCCAGCGATGTCGTTGCCCAGGTTCAGGCAGTCGCTCAGCGCGGCCGCCGCCTGCGCGCCGGCCAGCGAGCCGACGAGCAGCTGGATCGGCCCCATGCCCAGCGCCACGGCGACGCCGTTGAGCACACGCGACGGCAGGTCGAGCAGGGGCTTCATCGCAGTGCCGCATTCTGGGGCGCCCGGCCGAGGCCGTCGTCGCCCGATCCGTATGGAGAATGCGCGACATGACATCGAAGCACTGGCTCGGCTGCGCATGGACGCTGGCGGCGGTTGCGGCTGGTGCCCAGCGCGCGCAGGCACCGGCCCTGCCGGCCTCGGCGCCGGCACTGCAACACCCGCGCATCTGCCTGGTGCTGTCCGGCGGCGGCGCGCGCGGTGCAGCGCACGTCGGCGTGCTCAAGGTGCTGGAAGAGCTGCGCGTGCCGGTGCACTGCATCGCCGGCACCAGCATGGGCTCGATCGTCGGCGCCTCCTATGCCTCGGGCATGGGCACCCAGCAGATGCTCGACGAGATGGCCAAGATCAGCAGCGAGCGGCTGTTCGGCGACAAGCCGCCGCGCGGCGACGAGCCGATGCGCGTCAAGAGCAACGACTGGCAGCCGTTGGCCGCGCCCGAGCTCGGCGTGAACGACGGCAAGCTGAGCACGCCCAAGGGCGTGGTCACCGGCGTGGCGCTGGAGGCCGAGCTGCGCCGCCTGGTCAAGGTGCACGATGCGCGGCCCTTCGACCAGCTGCCGATTCCCTTTCGCGCCGTGGCCACCAGCCTGGGCGACGGCAGGATGGTGGTGCTCGACCACGGCCTGCTGCCCACCGCGATGCGCGCCAGCATGGCGGTGCCGGCCCTGGTGGCGCCGTTGAAGCTGGACGATCGGCTGCTCATCGACGGCGGCCTGGTGCGCAACCTGCCGGTGGACGTGGCGCGCGCCATGGGTGCCGACGTGGTCATCGCCGTCAACCTGGGCACGCCGCTGCTCAAGCCCGAGCAGATCGAGGGCCTGCAGAGCGTGGCCATGCAGACGCTGGGCATCCTGACCGAGCAGAACGTGCGCGAGTCGCTGCAGCAGCTGCGCCCGGCCGATGTGCTGATCGAGCCGGCGCTGGGCGACTTCTCGGCGGCCGACTTCGACCAGCTGCTGAAGACTGTGCCCATCGGCGAGGCGGCGGCGCGTGCCGTGGCTCCAAGGCTGCGCGAGCTGGCGCTGCCCGAGCGCGAATACGCCGCGCTGCGCGCAGGCCAGCAGATCGACGCCGACCCGCCGCCGGTGGTGCTGGCCGGCGTCGAGGTGGCGGGCCAGCGCCGCGTCAACCCCGAGTTCGTGCTGCAGAACATGCAGACGCAGGCCGGCCAGCCGCTGGACGAGGACCAGCTCGACCTGGACATGCGCCGCATCTACGGCACCGGCGAGTTCGAGTCGGTGCGGCCGACGCTGACCAGCGTGGACGGGCAAACCACCCTGGTGGTCAACGTCACCGAAAAAGGCTGGGGCCCGCAGTACCTGCGCGCCGGGCTGTCCTTGTCGTCCGACCTGGGCGAGACCGCGTACTTCAACTTCCATGCGCAGCTGCGCTCGACCTGGCTCAACCCCCTGGGCGCTGAGTGGCGCAACGACCTGGTGCTCGGCCGCGACCTGGTGTGGGCCACACGCTGGCACCAGCCGCTGACGCCGCGCCAGCAGCTCTTCGTCGAACCGCGCCTGGTGCTCAGCGACACGCCGCTGTACATCTACACCGGCGACGTGCTGCTGTCCGAATACCGCGAAGGCCGCTACGGCGCCGGCGTCGACTTCGGCCTGAACTTCAGGCAGTACGGCCAGCTGCGGCTGGGGCTGTATCGCGCCAAGAACCGCCTCGACCTGCGCGTCGGCCCGGTGTTCGTGATGCCGCAGGGTGTCAGCGACAACGAGGGCGGGGTGCTGGCCTCGCTGCGCATGGACCAGCTCGACCATGTGAGCTTCGCGCGCTCGGGCTACCTGCTGTGGTTGGAAGCGCAGTCGTCGCAGACCGCGCTGGGCGCCAGCACGTCCTATACCCGGGTGGCGGGCGAGCTGCGCACAGCACTGTCCTACGGCGAGCACACGCTGCAGCTCAGCGCGCGCGGCGGCACGTCCAGCGACGGCGACGCGCTGCCGATCTACGCGATGTTCAAGCTGGGCGGCTTCCTCGACATGTCGGGCTACCGCTACCAGCAGCTGCTGGGCTACCGCTATGCCTACGCCCGCGCGCTGTACCAGACGCGGCTGGCGCGCGTGCCCTTGTTCGAAGGCGTCTATGGCGGGCTGGCCTACGAGATTGCCGACATGCCGCAGTTGATTGCGTTGAACGACCAGCGGCTCTTCCAGTCGGGCACGGCCTACCTGGCGGCCGACACGCCGCTGGGCGTGGCCTACTTCGGCCTGGGTTATGCCAACAAGGACAACGTGGCGGTCTACCTGCAGCTGGGCAAGCCGTTCTGATCGGGCCGGCCCGTTTGTCGTGGCGGCGCGCCCACCGGGCGGTTGGCCGCTCAGCCGGCGAAGCCGCCGCGGCGCAGGTGTATGAACCGGATCGCTGCGACCCGAGCGGTCAAGCGGTCATTCGCCCGGTTCCTACCGTCGGGAGCGCCATGTGAAGTAGGCAAAGAGACCCGCCCACAGCAGCAAGCCATAGGCGCGAACGCTGTGGTGGCTGTCATGACCGCTGAGCAACCCGGAGGTCGTGATATGCCCGAAGCGAAGCACGCTCTCCACGCCATACAGCACGCCGAAGAGGCCCAGACTGAACACCACACGACCCATGTAGAACGGCTTGACCAGCGGAAACACCACGGCGCCGGCCAGAAAGAACCCGAGCAGGCCTGACTTGACGAGGTTCCAAAGCATCGCAGAGCTGATGTGAGATTCGCCGGATCGCGGGTTCATCGGGCGCGAGCATAGCGGCGCGGGTTCGCTTGCCGAGGCGCTCGAAGCAGCGCTGGCATCATCCGTGACGGATTCGACGCGAGAAACGGGGCGCGACGTGATCTCTGCAGCGGCTGGCGGTGCTGGTGCCGCGGCCGAGGCAGCACCTGATCCGCTTCCATGGCCTGCTGGCGCCGAATGCGAAGCTGCGGGCACGGATGGTGCCGCAAGGGCCGGTGCAGCCAGACGAGGCAAGCGATTGCGCAGCCGCCACCGATTGCGCAGTCGAGCAAGCCCAGGCCACGCCGGGCCGCATCAGCCGGGCGCGGCTGCTCAAGCGCGTGTTCTCGACATCGACATGCAGGACTGCCCGAACTGCGGCAGCGGGGAACTGAAGATCATCGCGGCCATCCTGGAGCGGGCAGTGATCGAGAAGATCGCCCACAGCGCGATCTGCGCATCGGGCTCGGCCACGCTGGCGAGGATCGCGCTGCGGGCGGCGGGGGGCGTCGGCGATGTGATCTGGCCAGACAGGATCGGCCCCCGCTACGATCGCCCCGCCGTCATCGGCGCGCCGCCGTCGCCGCGTCCTGTTGCGCGAGCGCGTCCGCGAGCGCCTGCACCGCGGCGCGGTAGCGCTGCACGCGCTGCGCCGGCGCCTCGTCGGCGGCGGGTGGCGCCGCCAGCGGCTGCCACAGCTCGGGCGCCATGCCGGCCAGCGTCGCGTGACGGCGCATCATTGATGCCGGCGGCAGCGAATGTTCGCCCTCGGTGGCGTCGATGCGTGCCGATTCGATGCCGATGTGAACGCCGAGCAGGTAGGCATGCCGGTGCCAAGGCGACAGCCGCTGCTGCACACGCGCGGCCAGGCCGTTCTCGTCGGCCTCGTAGCGGTTGCCGAGTTCGTTGAACTCGCGCAGGTTGTCGGTGCGCAGCGCAGGCGCCGGCGCGACGCCGAGCAGCGCCGCCAGCTCGTCGGCGTTCGCCTGATACGGCGCCGCGAGTTGCCACGCCTGCTCACGCACCTGCGGCGCCGCGGTGGCGAAGACGCCGACGCGCTCGCTGGCGTAACCGAGTTCGTAGCCCAGCCGCAAAGTCGCCAGGCGGTGGCCCGGCGGCGCGCGCTGCATCGCATCGCGCGAGTCCGCGCCCACCTGCTGCGCCTGTCGCGCAAGCTCGGCATCGGAGTTGCCGTCGAGCAGCCCCAGGCGCTGCAGCCAGTGCTGCGCAAACGGTGCGTTGAAAGCGGCGAGCTGCGAGCGCCCGAGAGCGACGAAGGCCAGCGCCAGCACCAGCGTGTACGCCAGCACGCGCCAGGTTTCACCGAAGTGGATGCGGTCTCGCGCCATCGACAGCCCGTTTGCTCCGCAGCGATTGAGGACTATCGTAGCGGCCGCCGCGTCGTTGCGGCGGAGTGTCTATCGCGATGCTGGGCGTCGAATTGACCTTGTCGGTGCTGAACGCGGTGCTGTTGACCGCGCTCGTCGCACCGCTGGTGCTGTGGCGCTACCGGCGCGCGGTGCTGGCCGGAATGACGACGCGCCCCGGCGCGCTGCTGGTGCCGGCCGATCCGCTGCCCTTACCGGCGCCGCAAGACGGCGACGTTCAGGCTGCTCTGCGCTGGGAACGTCGTTTGCACCACCGCGTCTTTGCCGCGCTGCTCGTTGTCGTCTTCGTCTGCGCGCTACCGCTGTCGGCGCTGTTCGTGGTTCTGGGCGACCTGCCGCGCACGCCGACGCACGTGTACCTGAAAGCCGGCGTGATCGCCACGCTGGCGGTGCCGATGGTCGCGGTGCTGCTCGGCTGGCCGTTTCGGCTCGCGCTGTGGCGTTGGATAGTCACCTTGCTGGCGCTGGACGCGGTGGGTGTCGCGCTGTCCATGCTGCAGCGACCGTTCTACGGCCGCGCGCCGACGCTGGATCAGTTGCTGAACTTCATCGCCTTTCTGCAGCTTGCCGGCGTCACGCTGGCGTTGCCGCTGCTGCTGTTGCTGGCCACCGGCGCGCGGCGCGTGCGCGGCGTGGCGCCCATCGTGCTGGCGGCGCTGCTGCTGTTCGGGCTCGCGCCGCAGTTGGGCATGCGGCTGACGGTGTGGCTGAGCGGCACCCAGACCGGCGCCCGCTGGCTGCTGCTGTCGGGCCTGGGGCTGGACATCGGCTTCGTGCTGTTGGCGCTGCCGGTGGGACTGATTGCCTGGTGGCGGCTGAAGGCGCTGGCGCGCGGCTACGAGGCCAAGCGTTTCTCCGACGTGCAACTGCTGCTGCGCACCTGGTGGCTGCTGGTGGTCGCCGTCGAGGCGGTGGACTCGATCAATGCGCATGCCGACGCGACCTGGCTGGTGCTGATCACCGCTGCAGTTGTCGTCGCGCTGTTCGCGCCGCTGCTGACCGCCGCGCTGCGCCGCGCCGCCGCGCTGCCGGGGCGCCCGCCGCCGCGCACGCTGCTGGTGCTGCGCGTGTTCGGCGACACCGCGCGCAGCGAGTCGCTGTTCGACCGCGTCGTCGCGCGCTGGCGCTGGTTCGGCCCGGTGACGCTGATCGCGGCGCCGGATGTGATCGCGCGCACCGTCGATCCGGGCGACTTCCTGCGCTTCGCATCGGGCCGCATCGCCAGCAGCTTCGTCACCTCAGCCGCCGATCTGCACGAGCGGCTCCAGGCGCTGGACCTGCGCGCCGATCCGGACGGGCGCTTTCGCGTCAACGAGTTCTGCTGCAACGACTCCACCTGGCAGGCCACGGTCGTGCAGTTGATAGCGCGCGCCGACGTGGTGCTGATGGACCTGCGCGGCTTCAACGCACAGCGCGCCGGCTGCGCGTTCGAGCTGGGCGAACTCGCGCGGCGCCGGCAGCCGCAGCAGGTGGTCCTGCTTGCCGACGCCAGCACCGACCGGGTGCTGCTCGAGCCGCTGCTGGGCAGCGGCGCGCAGCGGCTGCCGCTGGTCGAGTTGCCGCGCGGCGGCGCCAAGGCGTTCGACGACGTGTTTCCGCGCTTGCTGCGGGCGGCGGGCTGAAACGCCGTCGGCTATGGAACGGTCAGACGCCGCCGGCAAGGCCGGCCTGCCGCCAGTGGCCGACCACGTCGTCGGCGTTCATGCCCGCGACAACTGCCAGGCCACCAGGCCGGCGACGATGGCCGGCACCAGGAACACCAGCACCAGGATCGGCGCTTCCTGGCGCACGCTGTAGCCGGCATGGCTGATGCCGACCCACATGTTGGCCAGCGCCACCGCAGCCCAAGCCGGCACGAAGGCCTTGGCGGCCAGCGCCATGCCGGCGGCACTGGCGCCCCACAGCCAGCCGAAGAGCACGAAGATGCCCAGCAGGGCCAGCCCGCCTGCGATCACCATGGCGACATGCATGCTCTGCTCACTTGGTGGTGTAGCCGCCGTTGATCAGGATGGTCTGGCCGGTGACCCACCAGCCGTCGCTGACCAGGTGGCGGATGAAGGGCACCACGTCCTCGATGTGCGTCAGCCCGGTGGGCGAAAAGCCGGACAAGGCCGCCGCGGTCTTGTGGTAGGCCACGGCATCGGCGCCCTCGGCCGGATAGAAGAAGGGCGTGTCCATCGGGCCCGGGCCCACGGCCGTGACCGAGATGCCGCGCGCGCCGAACTCCTTGGCCGCGGCACGCGTGAAGTGCTCCACCGGCGCCTTGGTGCCGGCATAGGACGCATAGAAGGGCGTGAACGCGCCCAGCAGCGAAGTGACGATGGTCAGCACCTTGCCGTGGTCGTTGACGTGCTTGCCCGCTTCCTTCAGGAAGAAGAAGGCCGACTTGGCGTTGACTGCGCTCATCTCGTCGTATTCGGCCTCGCTGATCTCGGTGATCGGCTTCTTCAGCACCATGCCGACGGTGTTGATGGCGATGTCGGGCCGGCCGACCGCGGCGATGGCCTCGGCGAAGAGCTTCTCCATCGCTGCCGCCGAACGCAGGTCGGCCTGCAGCGCCACTGCCTTCGCGCCCAGCTTGCGCACCGTGGCCACGGTGGCTTCGGCATCGGCGCGGCTGGCCGCGCTGTTGTAGTGGATGGCCACGGCCTTGGCGCCGTGCCCGGCCAGGTCGCGGGCGATCAGGCCGCCCAGGTTCTTGGCGCCGCCGGCGATCAGGACCACCTTGCCCTTGATGCTGTGTTTGTCCGACATGTCTTCGATCCCGTTGCAGTGGAAGTGGATCGAGTCTATTGATCGACTGATGGCGGATAAATCGGCGATCCTGTCCTAGACAATCCATGATCCAGCAACAATGAGCCGCCATGGACCGCATCGATCACCTGCGCGTCTTCGTGCGCATCGCCGCCTGCCGCAGCTTTGCGCAGGCTGCCGACCAGCTGGGGCTGCCGCGCGCCAGCGTCTCTTTGGCGCTGCAGCAGCTGGAGGCGCGGCTGGGCGTGCGGCTGCTGAACCGCACCACGCGGCGCGTCGGCCTGACGCCCGACGGCGAGGCGCTGCTGGAACGCGCCGCGGCGCTGATCGCCGACATGGAAGACATCGAGCAGCAGTTCCGCCCGGCCGGCAGCGTCGCCGGCCGGCTGCGCGTGGACGTGCCCAGCCGCATCGCGCGGCGGCTGATCGCGCCGGCGCTGCCCGGGCTGCTGGCGCGCCACCCCGAGCTTTAGGTCGAGCTGGGTTCCAGCGACCGCGCCGTCGACCTGGTGCACGAGGGCGTGGACTGTGCGCTGCGCGTCGGCCCGCTGGCCGCCAGCAGCCTGGTGGCCCGTCCGCTGGGTGCGGTGGAACTGATCAACTGCGCCAGCCCTGCCTACCTGGCGCGCCACGGTACGCCGCACGGCCCGCAGGACCTGGCGGCGCACGAGGCGGTGGACTACGTCTCGCCCAGCTCGGGCCGCAGCGCGCCCTGGGAATGGGTGGAGGGCGGCCAGACGCGCAGCGCCGTGCTGCGCAGCCGCGTCGGCGCCAACAACGCCGAGACCTACATCGCCTGCGCGCTGGCCGGGCTGGGGCTGATCCAGATTCCCGCCTTCGACGTGCAGCAGCACCTGCGCGCCGGCGAGCTGGTGCGGCTGATGCCCGACACACAGGCCGCGCCGATGCCGGTGCACCTGGTCTACCCGCACCGCAGGCAACTGTCGCGGCGGCTGCAGGCCTTCATGCTGTGGCTGGAAGCGCTGATGAGCCCGCATCTGCGCCAGCCCGTTTGAGTGCCGATTGCTCCGCGGCGATGCGTTACGCTGCGGCGGCTGCCCAAGTACCACTTCAACAATCTGGAGACATCGATGCATCGACGCCATTTCACCGCCTTCATCGCCGCGGCCGCCCTGGCCGCGTCGGCCGGCAGCGCGCTCGCCCAGCAGGACTACCCCAGCCGTTCCATCAAGCTGATCGTCGACGGCGCGGCCGGCGGCATCAACGACATCTGGGCGCGGCGCTACGGCCAGCGCCTGAGCGAGCAGCTGAAGCAGACGGTGATCGTCGAGAACCGCGTCGGTGCCTCGGGCACGCTGTCGGTCGAGGCGCTGCTCAGCGCGCCGGCGGACGGCTACACGCTGTTCTACGGCGGACTCAACCCGCTGGTGATCTACCCCGCCACGGGCGGCCAGGTGCGCTACGACCCGCTGAAGGACGTGGTGCCGGTGGCGCTGAGCAACATGGGCTTCCCGACGCTGGTGGTCGGCGCCGGCTTCGGCGCCAGGACCCTGGCCGAGGCCGTGGCCAAGGCGAAGGCCGCCGAGCAGACCTGCGGCACCGTCGGCAACGCCTCGCTGCAGCACTTTGCCTGCGCCGCGATCGAGCGCGCGGCGACGATCAAGCTGCTGAGCGTGCCCTACAAGACCGGCGCCCTGGCCATCACCGAGGCCGCGGGCGGCCAGATCGGCTTCGCGGTGGGTTACATGAGCGAGATCGAGGCGCTGATCGGCGCCGGCAAGCTGGTCCCGTTGGCGGTGTATGGCCCCAAGCGGCTGCCCAAGCTGCCCAACGTGCCGACGATGGCCGAGGCGGGCTACCCCGGGATCGAACTGTTCAGCTTCGCCGGCTTCTTCTTCCCGGCCAACACGCCGATGCCGATCGTCAACAAGATGAACGCCGAACTGGTCACGGCCATGACCCGGAGCACCGAGATGCAGGACGCGCTGCGTTTTGCCGGCGGCCTGTACGAGCCGCTCGACCAGCCGGCCTTCGCGCAGATGTACCGCAACGAGATCCAGCGCTGGCGCAAGATGTCGACGGACTTCAACATCCGCGTCGCGCAGTAGCGTTGCGAACCTGCCGCAGCACGCATGCATCCCGGCCGACGAGGCGCCGCGGCGCTGCTCGCAGCGACGCTCGTCAACCTGCCCTTCGGCACGATCTACGCGTTCAGCGTCTTCCTCAAGCCGATGGAGGCGCTGCTCGGCGCGACGCGCGCCGAGATGAGCTTCGTCTTCGGGCTGGCCACCGTCACGTTGACGCTCGGCATGAACTTCGCGCCGCGGCTGTACCGGCGCGTGCCGCCGGCCGCGCTGGCGCTGGCCTCGGGCCTGGCCAGCGCGGCCGGGCTGTGGCTGGCGGCATCGGCGCCGACCTTTGCGCAGTTCGTGCTCGGCTACGGCGTGCTGTTCGGGCCGGGCGCGGGCGTGCTGTTCACCGCCACGCAGCAGGCGGTGAACCAGACCGTCGTCGCGCGGCGCGGCCTGGCCAACGGCTACGTGGTGGGCCTGTACCCGCTCGGCGCGATGTTCGGCGCGCCGCTGTTCGGCTGGTCGATCGCCGCCTTCGGCGTGCGCGCCACGCTGGCCGGCCTGGGCGTGGTGGTGCTGCTTGCTTGCGCCATGGCGGCCGCACTGTTCCGCGCGGCCGCCATCCGCATGGCCGACGCTTCCACCGCCGAGGCGCACGACGGGCTCGGCCGCACCTTCTACCTGCTGACCGCGGTGTTCTTCTGCGCGGCGGCGGCGGGCCTGATGGTGCTGAGCCAGGCCGCGGCGATCGTGCAGGCCTACGGTGGCGGCGCCACGCTGGCGGTGCTCGCGACGACCTTCATCACCGGCGCGGTCGGCGCCGCGCGCATCGGCGGCGGATGGCTGGTCGACCACTTCGCGGTCGCGCGCGTCGGCATGGCCGCGCACGCCTGCTCG
>DAORHX010000102.1:0-10018 GCA_035438245.1 Rubrivivax sp. | reverse complement strand
TCCTCGACGAGTCGGCCAAGGTGTGGATGATCTGCCAGCAGCTCCATTGCACGCTTTACGCTCAGCATCTGCTGTCGTGCGCGTACCGGGTCGCCGACGGCAATGAATTCGAACAGGCGCTCCAGATCCTGCAGCGCTCGCGCGCTTACCTCGACGCGCGCCATGTCCGCGCTCTGGGTGGCCTGACCTTCTTGCCTGCAAGCTTCGCCTCGAGATACCCGAAGGCAATTCCCAACGAGTGCGATTTACCCGACTCCAGTGCTTCGCGTTCCGACTCGGCCGCTTCTGTCACAAAGCGCGCTCGCAGCTCTGCGCGCCGGACCTCGCGCGACAGTGCATCCACCATGAATGCATGCGGCGTGACGCCGGCGTCCTCCGCCAGTCGCGCCAGCCGCTGCTTCAACGAATCAGGTAACTTGAGACTGGTGGCTGCCATGATCCTGTCCGTCGGCCGTACATAGGTAGTCTGAAGGTAATACCCGTCAGACAGACTGTCAACCCGACTCGCGTCGCCGATCGGTCAAGCCCTTGGATTGCGCTTCAGCTTTGGCTTCAGCTTCGCCTTGCCAGCGATCTGGCGATGACGACGGGCCGGCACCTTTGACGCTGTCCGGGCCTTGGCAGCCCGTGGCACGCCATCGGGCACAGTCGCGGCTTCCGACAGTTCGATCCCGAACACATCGCCCAGCGCTGATTCGTCGAGTAACCTGTCCGCGGTCGGAGACTTGCCCGCGCGAGGCGCAACGGCACCTGCCCGCGCCAGCAAGTCCTTGCCGTCCACGCGACGCAACCCGAAAAGCAGCTCCGGTTGCTGGTCCAGCCGGGCACCGACACCGTAGAGCACGGCTGCGACGTGCTTGCACAGCGCTGCCCAGTCCGGACAGCTGCAGCTGAATTCGATTTCCTTCGGCGCAGGAAACAGTCCGTCGGCGCGCAACCGGCGTACCACCGTGCAACACCAGCCCCTCACGGCCGAAGATCGTACCGAGAAAGGTTGCCAGCGGCCCGGTCGTTTCACGGAACTGCGTGAAGACCAGCATTCTCTCCTGCTTGTCGCGCACGACCTCGGCCAGTTCCCGCAGGCGCGCGAACTTGCCGCTGTCGTCGGCGCCCCAGGCTGCATCTCCGAGCCACTGCGAGGGGTGATTGCAGATCTGCTTCAAGCGCATGAGGAAAGCGAGGACGAGACCCCTGCGCGCAATGCCCTGCGCATCGCCCAGCGCACTCGCCAGTTCCTGCACAGACTGCTGATAGAGCGCCGCCTGCACTGGCGCCAGGGAACACCAGGCGTCGAGTTCCGTCTTGTCGGGCAAATCGGCGATGACACGCTTGTCCGACTTCAGGCGGCGCAGGATGTAGGGCCGGACGAGATTGCGCAGCGGCGCGAAGTGCTCCGTTCCGGCCAGCCGTTTGGTGAAGCCGGCGAAGACCTTCTGCGAACCAAGCAGACCCGGGTGCGTGAAATCGAACAACGACCACAGATCGGACAGGCGGTTTTCCACCGGCGTACCGGTGAGTGCGATGCGCGCGCCGGCCTTCAGGCTCTTCAAGTAGCGCGATTGCCTCGCCGCAGGGTTCTTGATGGCTTGCGCCTCGTCCGCGATCACGACTCGCCAGTGAATGTGCGACAGCACCGGCAGGCGCAGCAGTGTGGCGTAGCTCGTGATCACCAGATCCACGGCTTCGAATGCGGCGCTGTCGAGGTTGCGCAGATCCTGTCTCGACTGTACCGATGGATGCGCGATCAGAACGCGCAAGTCCGGCGCAAAGCGCGTGGCTTCTGCGGCCCAGTTGGCGAGCAGCGATGCTGGCGCCACGATGAGCGCCGCGGATCGCGGCCCGCCTGATCTCGCCTGCTCCTGCTTCAGAACCAGCAATAGCGCGAGGGTCTGGATCGTCTTGCCCAAACCCATGTCATCGGCGAGACAGGCGCCAAGTCCAAGCTTCGTCAGAAGATACAGCCAGCGCACCCCGGTCTGTTGATACGGTCGCAACCTGGTCTGGAGTGCCGCGCCCGGATCGACCCGAGCCAGTCCTTCCGGCTGGCGCAGACTCCGCAATGTTTGCGCCAGCCAGGCACCCGCACTGATCTCGGCCCACTCCGCACTGTCGGCCTCGAGGCCATCGGCGAAGCTCGCGCCCGCTACCAGTCGCATGGCCTCGGCGAAAGTCAGGCCATTCCTCGCCGCGAGCTTCTCGATGGAACGAAAGCGTTCCACCGCGGCACCCAGCTTCCGCGCGTCCACCTCGACCCAGCGGCCGCGAATCAACTGCAGACCCCGGGCACTCTTCAGCAGTGTCTCGATCTCTGCCGGAGTGAGCGCCTCGCCCTCCAGGGTCACGGCCATCCGGAAATCGAGCATGGCCTCGAGACCGAGCACCGGGGGCGCGGTGGAACCGACGACCGACGTGACGCGCGGCCGTGCCGGCCTTCCGGCTTGCCAGGCTCCCGGCATGCGCACGACGACGCCGCTCGCCTCGAGCTTCGGCACATCCCTCAGGAAGCGCAATGCGTCTTCTGGCTGCCAGCGCAGCGGGTGATAGATTTCGCCCGCCTCGACCATTGCGTGCAGCCACTCGCACTGCTGTGCCGCCCGTTGCACTGGCAGCAGCAGCGACAGCAGTTGTGCCTTTCTGTGACCACCGGAGAATTCCGCGAGCGCCGCCGACAGCGGCTGGTGCTGCGCCTTGCCGTGCGCCGACAGCCGCGTCGTATAGGTCGCGAGAAACGCAAAGGGCGCCTGTGGATCCTTGCGGTTCTCAGCCAGGTTGAAATTCACCCGGCCAACGAGATTCCAGGACGGATGCCAGTGCTTGAGCAGATCCGGCAGGCGCAGCTTCGACCTGGCGAGCGCCTCGTGCACCGCGGCGTCGATCCCGGTCCACAACGCCGCGAGAACGCCCGGCGACAAGTACTCCGCGCCGCGCATCGGGGGCACATCGGCAACGAGGGACTCAAGCGTCGTCGCATCCAGGGCAGCCACGGCGATCCCGGCACCCTCCACCGTGGCGCAGAGCGCCGTCACGTAGCGCGCCGCGAAATCCCGCCAGTACCCCAAAACCGGCGGCAGGACGGTGCCGATCTCGCGCGCACCCAGCTCGAGCAGCCCAGCACCGGGACCGCGATCGAATGCGGTGGTGAGGCGATCCATCGTCGTAGTGCGGCGCGCCCGAGTCGAGCAGGTTGCTGCCGCGCGGGCCGTCGTGCGCACCGCTGGCGAACAAGCCGAACATCGAGGTCATCAGCATCGCCGCCCCGTCGACCATCGCCGCGTCCACCACCTGCCCTGCCCCACCGCGCTGCACGTTCCACAGCGCCGCGAGCATCCCGAAGGCGAGCAGCAGGCCGCCGGCGCGGCCGATCGCATGCAGCGCGCCCGACAGCGCGATGTAGTTGAGGTCGTGCCCGGCGGCGGACGCCAGCGGCCCGCTCTGGCCGAAGCCGGTGACGCGGCCGTAGACCAGCTTGGGGTGCCGCGCCAGACACGGCTCGGGGCCCAGGCCCAGGCGCTCCATCGTGCCGGGCCGGAAGCCCTCGATCAGCGCGTCGCTGCAGGCGACGACGCGCTGCGCGAACGCCACGCCCTCGGTCGACTTCAGGTCCACCGACACGGTGCGCTTGCCGCGGTTGAGCAGATCGAACTGCGGCGGCCTCTCGATGCCCAGCCCGCTGGGCACCAGGCGGTCCAGGCGCAGCACTTCGGCGCCCAGGTCGGCCAGCACCATGCCGCACATCGGCCCGGGGCCGATGCCGGCAAACTCCACCACCTTCAGGCCGGCGAGCGGCCCTTGCCCTTGCGGCTCCATCGTCTTTCCCCTCAATCGAGCAGCCGGTCGAGCCGCTGCTTGCACTCGGCCAGCTCGGTCAGCATGTCCTGCACGACCTGCCGCACCGAGGTCTCCTCGCGCAGGTCGGCGACGATCTGCCCCACCGGGTAGGTGAGGAACTCGCCGGCGCGCACGCGCTCGACGCGCGTGCGGCCCTGCCCCCACCACAGGATGGCCTGCAGCGGCGCGGGCAGCGGTGCCGGCGCGCCGGGCGCGTCCCAGGCGTCGGTGAAGGCGCTGTGCAGCGTGCGGCACGGCTTGCCCGTGACGCTGCGCGTGAGCACGGCATCGTCCGCGCCGGCAGCGAACAGGCGCGCCTTGATCTCGGGTGTCACCTCGCTCTGCACCGTCTTGAGCCAGACCGATCCGCACCAGACGCCTTCGCAGCCGAGCGCGAGCGCCGCGGCGAGCTGGCGCCCGCGCCCCACCCCGCCACCGCCCAGCACCGGCAGCGGCGCAACCGCATCCACGATGCGCGGCCACAGCACCAGCGACGTGGTCTCGCCGGTGTGCCCGCCGGCCTCGGTGCCCACCGCGATGACGAAGTCGCAGCCCGCGTCGCGGTGGCGCACGGCATGCTTGGGCGCGCCGGCCAGCGCCGCGACCTTGATGCCGCGCGCATGTGCGCGCTGTACGAGCTCGGGCGGCGGCGACGCGAGCGCGTTGACGATCAGCTTGATCGGATGTTCGAACGCCTTGTCGATCATCGCCGTGCTCTCGGCGCGGGTGAAGTTGAACGACGAGACCAGCTCGCGCTCGATGCGCGCGGCCTCGTCGTCCGGAAGCGGCGGCACGCCGGCGCGGTCGAGCATCTCGCGCACGAAGGCCAGGTGCTTGGGCGGGAACAGCTGCTCGGCGTCGTGCTTGGCCTCGCCCTCGGCGGCAGTGTCGAAGGTCGTGGGCATCAGCACGTCCACGCCGTAGGGCCGGCCGCCGATGTGCGCGTCGATCCAGCGCAGGTCTTCTTCCACGCGGTCGGGGTGCATGCGCGCGAGGCCGAGCACGCCCATGCCGCCGGCCTTGGACACCTCGACCACCATGTCGCGGCAGTGCGAGAAGGCGAAGATCGGTACGTCGATGCCGAACATGCGGCACAGAGCGTTGTCCATCGGTTCCCCCGTCGTGGCCTCGGTCGCGCTATTATTGCGCAGCAGCCTACCAAACGTTTGTCTGTTCAGGATGAGCCATCGCAAGCACCCCAACCGTCGCGCCCTGCTGGCGCTGCCCGCCGCCCTGGCGCTGGTGCCGCTGGCCGCGCATGCGGCCTACCCCGAGCGGCCGATCCGCCTAGTGCTGCCGTTCGGGCCCGGCTCGGCGACCGATACCCTGATGCGTCTGGTGGCCGAGCCGCTCGCTGCCGCGCTCGGCCAGAGCGTCGTCATCGACAACCGCCCGGGCGCGCTGACCACGCTGGCGCTCGACCTCGTCGCCAAGTCCGCGCCGGACGGCTACACGCTGGTCGCCGCCACCAATTCCATCGTCGCCAATCCCGCCGGCGTGCAACGCAACGTGCCGTTCGACCCGTTCCGGGACTTCACGCCGATCACGCGCGTGGCGGTCACGACCTACGTTCTCGTCGTCGCCGCCGACAAGCAGTGGAAGACGGTCGGCGAGTTGATCGAGTACGCGCGCGCCAACCCCGGCAAGCTGAACTACGGCAGCGGCAACCTCGGCGGCGTGTTGTACGGCGGCATGTTCGCGCGTTCGATCGGCGTCGCGATGACCCACGTGCCATACAAGTCGACGCCGCCCGCGTTGGTCGACCTGATCGGCGGCCAGGTGGACCTGATGTTCACCGACATCGTCACCGCCGCCGCGCAGGTCAAGGGCGGCAAGGTGCGTGCGCTGCTGGCCACGGCGCCGCAGCGGACCACGCTGTTCCCGGAGGTGCCGACGATCGCCGAGGCAGGACTACACGGCATCGCCGACATGCCGGCCTGGTTCGGCCTGTTCGGCCCGGCGGGGCTGCCCGCCGAGGCGGTCGAGCGGCTGAGCCGCGAAGTCACCAAAGTCCTGAACCAGCCCGAGCTGCGCGCCCGGCTGCTCGCGCTCGGCCTGGAGGCGACGCCTTCGACGCCGCAGGCGCTGGCCGCCTTTGCGCGCGAACAGTCGCAGAGCTACGTGCGCCTGATCAAGGAGTTCGGCATCCAGCCGGAGTGACGGCATGCACGCCACTCGTCCTCTCTGGCTCGCCGAGTGCCGCCCGGGCATGCGCGTGACGCTGCCCGCCTTCGACTGCCGCGCAGAGCTCGTCGCCGGCTATGCCGAGCTGCTCGATGCGCGTCACCCGATCCACGTCGATCCCGAGTATGCGAAGACCACGCGCTACGGCCGCCTGATCGCGCACGGCCCGCTGGTGATCGCCAAGGTGCTCGCGCAGCTCGGCGGCGTGTTCGGCGAGGCGCTGCAGGTCCTGCTGAGCGTCGGCGGATGGCGCTTCTACGGCCCGGTGTTCGTCGGCGACCGCGTCGTCGTCGAGTGCACGGTCCTCGACGTGAGCGCGGCCAAGGCGGCCAGCGCCGGCGCAGTGGAGCTCGAGTTCCGCGTGCTGGCCGCCGACGGCTCGCTCGCCCAGCGCGGCAGCGCCAGCGTGCTCGTCTCGCGCGCGCCCGCCAGCCGCACCTAATCGTCCAACCTCCATCGCCGCCACCTCCATGAGCCCACCCGAACGCCGCGTCCCCGCCAACAACGTCGACCGCGAGGCCTTCCGCGACATGTGCCGCAAGTTCGCCGAGCGCGAGATCAAGCCGCGCTGGCAGCAGGCCGACCGCGAGGCGAAGTTCCCGCGCGAGTTCTACGTCGCGCTCGCCAAGGCCGGGCTGGTCGGCCTGCACATCCCGGAGTCGCTCGGCGGCGCTGATCTCGGCGTCACCGAGGAGGCGATCGCTATCGAGGAGCAGGCCAAGGCGAACCCCAACCTCGCCATCGTCGCGCTGATCCAGGGCGTGGCCGGCTCGCTGCTCGCCGAGCACGGCAACGAGGGCCACCATGCGATGGTGCGCGAGAACATCGCGGGCGAGCGGCTGCTCGCGCTGGCCGTGACCGAGCCCGAAGCGGGCAGCGACGTGCAGAACCTGAAGACCACCGCGCGGCGCGACGGCGACGACTGGGTGCTCGACGGCATCAAGTCCTTCATCACGCTGGGCGGCGACTGCGACACGATGGCCGTGCTGGCGCGCACCGACCCGAGCAAGGGCCGCCACGGCATGCATTTCTTCGCAGTGGACCGCAACACGCCCGGCGTCGAGACCTCGCAGATCAAGACCTACGCCAACCGCCCGGTGCCCACCTACCGCGTGATGCTGAACAACGCGCGCGTGAGCGAGTCGCGCCGGCTGAAGGCCGGCTTCGGCGCGATCATGGAGGGCTTCAACCGCGAGCGGGTGATGGTCGCAGCGCGCTGGCTCGGCCACATGCAGACCGCGCTCGCCTGGGCCATGGACTACGCCAAGGTGCGGCAGCAGTTCGGCAAGCCGATCGGCGCCAACCAGAGCATCGCCTTCAAGCTGGCGCAGGGCCATGTGGATGTGGAGGCTTCGCGCCACCTCACCTACCACGCCGCCGCGCGCTGGGACAGCGGCGCGCCGGTCAAGGACATCATCCTCGACGTGTCGTCGGCCAAGCTGTTCGTCACCCAGGCCGTCTACCGCGTGACGCAGGACGCGTTGCACATCGGCGGCGGCTGGGGCATCACCGAAGAGCTGCCGGCGATGCGCATGGCGCTGGACGCGCTGGTCGCGCCGGTGACGGTGGGCTCCTACGAGATCCAGTTGCGCGTGATCGCCAAGCAGCTCGGCCTGCCCTGCGACTGACGGCACGAAGGGACACCGCATGAAGCCCCTCGACCGCTCGCTCGGCCGCGTCGCCGCCGTGCTCGGCATGGGCGACGCCTATGCCGACAAGCAGAACGTGAAGGACCCGCTGCAGCTCGCCACCGAAGCAAGCTGGGCCGCGTTCAGCGACGCCGGCATCCGCAAGGACGAGATCGACATCCTGCTGACCGGCCGCTCGCCGTGGGCCGACCGCCGCCCTCAGTGGAATAACATCTTCGCCTCGCACCTGCAGATGCCGGTGCGCATGACGACCGAGCTGACCTTCCACGGTGCCGGGGTCAACGCGCTGTTGGGCCAGGCCGCGCTGGCCATCGCCGCCGGCGCCGCCGACCATGTGCTGTGCGTGCAATCCGACGCGGTGGAGCTGTTCATCGACGCCACCGCGGTCGGCGCGGCCACCGACGCCTGCCCGCAGTTCGAGTTCCCCTACGGCCCGACAATCCCGACCATCTACGCCCAGCTCGCCAGCCGCTACATGCACGAGTTCGGCGTCACCGAAGAGGACTTCGCCGAGGTCGCGGTGCAGCGCCAGGAATGGGCGGTGCATCACCCGAAGGCGGCCAAGCGCAGGCACGGCCTGATCACCGTCGAGCAGGTGATGCGCTCGCCCTACATCTCGTCGCCGCTGCGGCGCTGGATGTGCGCCACCTGGGGGCCGGGCGGCACGGCGGGCGCATTCGTCGTCACCAGCGCCGAGCGCGCCAAGGCCGCGGCGCGCGCGAACCCGGCGCTGAAGCCGATCTACATCCACGGCTTCGGCACCTGCACCACGCACGAGTACCTGTGCGAGCGCATCAATCTGCGCAAGAGCAGCGTGCCGCTGGGGCCGCTGCCGGCGATCACCACCACCGGCGCCGCGCACGCCGCGCGCGAGGCCTACGCGATGGCCGACATGACGCCCGCCGACATGCAGATGGCGCAGCTGGCCGGCAACTTCTCGCACACGGTGCTGGTGCAGCTCGAGGACCTCGGCTTCGCACCCAAGGGGCGTGCGATGGACCTGGTGCGCAGCGGGCGCATGCGCCCCGGCGGCGACTTTCCGGTCGACACCAACGGCGGCTGGATGGGCTTCGGCCAGCCCGGCATCTCGGTGGCGGCCGATTCGCTGGTCGAGGCGGTGCGCCAGCTGCGCGGCAACCCGCTCGGGCGGCTCGCCGGCAATGCGCCGAAGCGCGCGATGGCGTATTCGGCCGGCGGCATGCTCGCCTGCCACAGCGCCGTGATCCTCGGCACCGAAGCCGGTTGAGGAGAGCCACGATGCTCGAACAAGGCGAAGCCGCCGACTACACCGACACGTTCCCGACCCCGCGCGTCACGCAGGACGCCCTGCCCTACTGGGCCGGCGTGAAGGAGGGGCGGCTGCTGTTCCAGCGCTGCCCGGCCTGCCGCGGCGCGATCTTCCCGCCGCGCTCGATCTGCCCGATGTGCGACGCCGGGGCAACGCCGGCCTGGGAGCAGTCGCAGGGCGGCGGCAGCATCTACAGCTTCTCGGTCGTGCATCGGCCGCCGTCGAAGGTGTGGCAGGCACGCGCGCCGTACACGATCGGCCTGGTGCGGCTCGACGAGGATTGGTTCCTGTTCGCCGAGATCGAAGGCCGCCCCGAGGACATGGCCATCGACCGCCGCGTGCAGGTGAGCTTCCCCGCGCGGGAGGTGCCGCTGCCGGTGTTCCGGCTCGCGCCGCCGTGACGAGCGACGCCAAGCGCCCGATGTGGGACGCCGCCGCCGAGGCGATGACCCCCGAAGCGCGCGCGGCACGGCAGTTGCGTGGCTTGCGATCATTGCTGGCATGGGTCGGCGGGCGCTCGCCGATGTACCGCGACCGGCTCGCCGGCATCGATGCGCGCGGCGTGCGCACGCTCGCCAACTTCGCCGCCGCGGTGCCGCTGACCACCAAGGACGACCTGCGCGCGGCGATGGACCGCCACGCGAGCGCGCTGCCGCACCTGTGCGTGCCGCGCGAGACGCTGGTGCTCGCCGGCCCCTCCGCCGGCACCAGCGGGCGCCAGACCTACCAGGCCTTCGACGCGCAGGACCTGGACCGCAACGTCGAGATGCTGGCCCGCCTGTACTGGAGCGCCGGCATGCGGCCCGACGACGTGCTGCACCTGCTGGTGACGCCGTTCACGCCGGCCGCCGACATCTTCCGCCTCGCGGCGCAGCGCGTCGGCGTGCGCTGGATCGTGCGCGACAACCACGAGCCCGCGCAGGTGGCGCGCTACGTCGATGCGGCACGCGCGCTCGCGCCGACGTTCCTGCAGGCCGGCGTCTCGACGCTGCGCGCGATGGCGCAGCACGCGCGCACGCTGCCGGCCCCGGCCTCGGATGCGAGGGCGCTGCCGTACCGCCGCGCGATC
>DAORHX010000101.1:0-10040 GCA_035438245.1 Rubrivivax sp. | reverse complement strand
GGTCATTCGGGCCAACGCGCGCTTAAGTTCCAAACAGAACGCAACACTACACTAGCCAGTGCCGCCGAGTGTTGAATCGAACACGCCTGCCCCATTTCGCATCGCTGCGATGAGGCTCGCCCGTGGCAGAGTCCCGAGCTGCATGCACTTCGCCCATTCCAAGACCGGACCCGACCCGATCACTGCCTCCAGGCAGGACACTGTGCGCGCAAATGTGGGACCGCTGCCGCGCGGACCGGTGTTCGGCTGGCTCAGCCTGCGCGGTCGACACGACGACGGCGTGCCCAACGTGGGCCAGCTGGCCCACGGGGTGCTGACGACCAGCGGCCGCGCCGCCATCTTCCATGCGCTGAAGCTACTGCAGCTTTCCCCGCGACGAGGTGTGCTGCTGCCGACCTACCACTGCCCAACCATGGTAGCGCCGGCCTTGCTGGCAGGCCTACAGCCCGTGTTCTACGCGCTCGGGGAAGACGGCCTACCCGACATCGCCGCCCTGGAACGCGGGCCCTATGCTCAAGCCGGTGCGATGCTGGTGCCGCACCTGTTCGGGCGCACCCAGTCGCTGGCCGCGGTGCGCCGGTGGTGCGATGCCCACGGCATAGCGTTGATAGAAGACTGCGCCCATGCCCTGTTCGGGCAGGCGGGTGAGCGCCCGGTAGGCGCCTGGGGCAATTTCGCAACCGCCAGCCTGTCCAAGTTTCTGCCAGTGCCCGAGGGCGGCCTGCTTGCGTCGGCCACGCGACCCATGCCGGCGCTGCTGCTGCGGCCGCGCCACTGGCGCGACGAGATCAAGGGGTGGGTCGACGTGGCCGAGGCAGGCGCGCAGCACCGGCGCTTGCTCGGCCTGAACGGTGTGCTCGGCTCGGCCTTCCGCGCAAAGCATGCGCTGCGCGGCACGCAGTGGCCTTGCCTGCCTAGCCCCATCGTCGAAGCCTCCCGAGCGACCAACGCCGAGCAGATGATGTCCGACTGCGACATGGCCCGGGTCAATGACATCCCGTTGGCCGTGACGCGCTGGATGCGCAAGCACCTTCCCCTGGACCATGTCGTCACCCGTCGCAGGGTGAACTTCGGTACCTATGCGCGCTGTCTCGACGGCGTTCGCGGCGCCAGGTTGCTGCCCGGGGCCGACGGCGCAGGCTGGCCCGAGGCCGTGGCGCCGTATGTGTTCCCGCTGTGGGTAGACAACGTCGACACCGTGTACGCGAGGGTCCGGCAATTGCGTCTGCCCGTCTTCCGCTGGGACCGCCTCTGGCCCGGCACCCCGCAGCTGCCGGGCGACGTGGGCATGCGCTGGAGTCACCACGTGCTGCAGTTGTTGTGCCACCAGGACCTGAGCCGCGCGGACGTCGAGCACGTCAGCCATAACATCCGCCAATTGCTTGCCGGCCATTGACCCCACCCGATGCCTACCCTCCCCTCGACACTGGCCTGGCGCCGCTGGCCCGCAGACGCACTGTGCAGCAGCGAATCGTTGCGCAGACAGTGGGATGAACTGAACGCTGACCGCCTGGACCTGCCCTTCCTGGGCGCCGACGCCATCACCGCGGCGCTCGAGGCTTTCGGCAACGGCCGCGAGACGCTGTTGGTGGCCGCGCACCAGCAACAGACGGTCGCCATGCTTCTGGTCGTGCCCGATGGCATGTTGCGCTGGCGCACCTTCCAGCCGTCGCAACTGCCGCTGGGCGCATGGGTGGCCGCGCCGCACCTTGGCCTGCCGGACCTGTGCCGCAGCGCGATGCGCGGGCCGTTGCGCGCCTGCATGGTGCTGTCGATCACTCAAGTGGACCCCTTGTTGGCCGTACGCCAGGACGACGCCGACGACACCCGGCACAGCGACTACATCGACACTGCGTGGGTCGAAGTGCAGGGCAGCTTCGAAGACTACTGGGCGGCGCGCGGCAAGAACCTGCGTCAGAACCTGCGCAAGCAGCGCAACCGCCTGGCCGCCGAAGGCGCCACCACGACGCTGCGCATCTTGCGCCAGCCCGAAGAGATGGCGCCGGCGCTGACCCGCTACGGCACGCTGGAAAGCGCCGGATGGAAAGCCGGCGAAGGCACGGCCATTCACCCCGCGAATGCTCAGGGCCGCTTCTACACGAGGCTGCTGGAAGCCGCCGCCCAGCGAGGCGAGGCGCTGGTGTTCGAGTACCTGATCGGCGAGCGCAGTGCCGCCATCAATCTGTGCCTGCTGCGCCACGGCACACTGGTGGTGTTGAAGACCACCTACGACGAAAGCATGCCCAAGACGCTGTCGCCCGCCTTTCTGCTGCGCGAGGAAGAACTGCAGCATGTTTTTGCCGGCAACGAGATCCGGCGCATCGAGTATTACGGCCGCGTGATGGAGTGGCACACCAAGCTCACCGGGAAGCAGCGCACGCTGTATCACCTGAGCGCCTATCGCTGGCCCATGCTGAAACAGCAGGCCGAACGCCGGCGCAAGGCGGCCCAGGGCCGCGACCCTGGGAAACAAGCCCAAGAGGTGCCCGCCGACGCAGGTGAGGCCGGCTGACCGAGCTTGGCATGAACCTGCAACTTTCGCGATTGAGGTGCCCATCGAACTTTGTCTTCCAGCGGGCCGCTGCTATGCCACCACGGATTGCTGAACAGCACTAGTTGCCCTTGCGGCTCATCGAGGCGGTCATGTCGTACTTGGTGAGCTAGGCGGTCATCGCCAGGCTGGCTGCCACGGTCGCTGTGGAAGATCACTCCCGCGCCGGGCTTGCGCCGGAAACAGGCCATCGTCAGCGCGTCGGTACCTGCGTGCGCTGCGCGGGCTGTTCGGCAACCTGCGCGCCGCATCGGCCGCGGGCACGCCGCTTGCTAAAGAGCAACTCCAGCAACGAATGGCTACAGCTTGGAACAATCTGGACGGGGACGTGCTGCTGGTGCTCAGTGGCCGTGACTACACTGCAAAGGAGTTCACCGAATACGCAAGGGCGCACACGCCGTGGCCACGACTGCTGTCCCAAGCGCGTGTCACGCAGCACCCGATCCCCAATGCCGATCTCCTTCTCCAGCGCCGCGCATCGCCTGGCGGTCGCACAGACTACGACTCGATGGCTGGCGTGCCTGAGCCGCGCCCCCACCCCGAAATGACGGCCGCGATCGTATGCGGCCTGGACAGCCACGGCCTGGCGGTGGCGCGGGCGCTCGGCCAGGCTGGGGTGCCGGTGTACGCGTTGCGCAATTCAATGTCGTTGCCAGGCATCTACACCAACAGCGTGCGCCGCAGCTTCGCGGCAGGCGAGCTGACCAGCGCGCGCATCGTGCCCGCACTGCTGGCCGCGCGCAGGAAGATGCCGCACAAGTCGGTGGTGCTGCTGGCGGTGAACGACCGCCAGGTCGGCGCCATCGCCAGGCACATCGATGCACTGCGGCCGCACTACCGCATCGCGTGGGGCCACAGCCACCGCACCGTGCTCGAGCTGTTGCGCAAGGACAAGCTCGAAGCCTGGACGCGAAGGCAGGGCCTGCGCTACCCGCGATCGGTGATCTTCGATGCCACCACCGGCGCCCAGGCCGCCGCGGGGTTCAGCTTCCCGATGATCATAAAGCCGGTGCAGCCGCTGTCGTCGTTCAAGACGCTGCTGGCGCGCGACCTGCCCACGCTCGAACGGCTGCTGGCGCAGCAGGCGCACGACCTGCCGATCGTCGGCCAGGAATACATCGAGGGTGACGATCGGCAGATCTACTTCGGCGCGCTGATGCTCGACCGCGGCCGCGTGGTGCACGGCATGGTGGGGCGCAAGATTGCCTCGCACCCACCGGCGCGCGGCCAGACGCTGGTGGCCGAGACGGTGCATGAACCCGAGGTGCTGCGGCTGACCGAGCAGTTCTTCGCCGGCACCCAGCTGTCGGGCCCCGTGTCGCTGGAACTCAAGCGCGACCCGCAGGGCCGCTACTGGGTGATCGAGCCCACCGTGGGGCGCACCGACTTCTGGGCGCAACTGTGCATCAGCGCGGGTTTCAATCAGCCACTGATGGAATTCCTGCTGGCCTGCGACCTGCCGGTGAGCGCACCCGAAGAGGCGCCGCTGGACTACGTGTGGTACGACAGCGAACGCGACCCGCTGGCCTATGTGTCCAATTGTTGGCAGGAACAAAGTCTGCACCCCCACGGCAAGACGCCGGTGTTTCCGTACTATGGGCACGGCGACTGGCTGCCATGGGGGCAAGCGTTGCTGCGTTTCGTACGCAGCCGTAGCCAGCGCTTGTGGCGCCGCAGCCTACCAACGCGCGGAGCCGCAAAGGACTCGGCTGGAGAAACTTCATGAACTGCCGCACCCGGGCCCCATTCGGCAAGACGCTCTTGCAGCTTGCGGCTGCGTTGCCGGTGTGGGGCGGACTTTGCTGGCCTGCCATTGCGACGGCGCAGGACACTCAGTGCGGCAACCCGTTTCGCAACCACTTCGGGCCGTACGACTACCGCAGCGCGAGCGCCGACACGAAGGCCCTGGTCGAGAACGTGCACTTCACCCCTGGGGTCGAAGCCATGACCAAGCCGTCGACCACCACCTACGCGCGCATGGCCGGCGACGTGGCCTATACGCTGCACGTATTTCCCAACCACCACCGTGCGCTGCTGACGATGCAGCGGCTGGGCGAAAAGTTCAAGACCGCCCAGCCCGACGGCGCCGCATTCCCGGTGGAGTGCTACTTCGAACGCGCCGTGCTGTTCCGCCCCGACGACACCGTCGCGCGCGCGCTGTATGCGCAGTACCTGCTCAAGCATGGCCGCAAGGAGCATGCACTCAAGCAACTCGCATACGCGGTCGAACAGGCCAAGGACCGGCCGCTGTCGCACTACAACCTGGGGCTGGTGTACCTGGAGATGGGCGAGTACGAGCTGGCGCTGACGCAGGCCCACGCCGCCAAGAGCCTGGGTCTGGACAACCGGCCGCAGCTGGAAGAAGCGCTGCGCAAGGCCGGCAAGTGGCGCGACACGCCGCCGTAGCCGACAGCGAGGCACAGCGCCGCCCCAGGGTTGGTTAGGCCTGCTTGCCGGGCTCGCCGAAGGCAGCCAACTGCACGTCCAGGCGCGAACCCTTGCGCACGAACAGCAGATCGGCCTGCAGCATCACGCCGTCGCCGCGGCGGGTCAGGTCGAACACGTCGTGCACGCGGTAGCCGTGCCCATCCATCCACGCCACCACCTCGGCCAGCAGCGGGCTGCCCTGGTTGTAGGGCACCAGGCTGACTTCCAGCAGCACGAACGAGGCCGACGCCAGTGCTGCGCTTGCGCCCTTGAGCACCTCGATCTCGAAGCCCTGCACGTCCAGTTTGATCAGGTCGGGCGCGGCCAGGCCGTGTTGCGCCACCAGCGCATCCAGCGTCACCACCGGCAGCCTGACCACGTGCCGTGGCACCTGCGAGTTCTCGGCCAGCACCGACGAGCCGGTGCCCGCGCCGCTGTCGTCGAGCACGACGAAGTCGGCCGCGTCCATGCCCGGCGGGCCGACCAGCGAGGTGGCCAGATGCAACGCCGACGCGTGGCTGGCGCACAACGCACGCAGCGCCACCGCATGGCGTTGCTGCGGCTCGACCATCAGCACCTTGGCCTGCGGGAAGATGCGCAGCAGCAGCCGCGACCAGTCGCCCACACACGCACCGCAATCGACCACCACGGCGGGGCTGAAACCACGCTCGCGCAGGTGCATCAAGCCGGACAGCATGCCCGGTGCGCCCAGCCCGGCGCAGATGGCGCTCCAGCCCGGATCGGTGGCCACGCGCCGGCCGAGGTGGGTCAGGCGGTGAGCGATGGCGTTGCGCAGTGCCGAAAATGCCATTGCATCAGTCCTTCGAACGAAACAGAAATGCGGCCATGTCACCCAAGTGCATGCGGTTGAGGGCCTCGGACCGAGCCTTGAATGCCATGCTCGCGGAACGGAGGGCACTGGCATCCTGGTGGCGCCTTCGTTGCTCAACCAGTGGGACGTCGTGGCGATAGCCTTCGCTTGCTTCGAATTGAGTGGCCGACGAGTCGAAATCCACCTCGACAGGCTCAAGCCCCAACCGCTCGGCAATGGCAAACATGCCGTGAACGGACGGCACTGCCAGATGCCGTGGCGCGTCAATCTGGAACCAGTGCTCGCCGTACTCGCGATGAGCGACGCAATCGGCCAAGGGCACCCGCACGAGCAACGTACCATCTGGTTCCAGCAACTGCTTCGATTGGCGCAGAACCTCAATCGGCTCAGGCATATGCTCGAGAGAGTGGTGCAGCATCACCAGGTTGAATCGGCCGTGGACGTCGAAGACGTCGCCGACTCTGAGCGTCAAGCCTGGAAGGCGGCATTCGGCTGGATAGAAGCGGTCGATCCCGGTCAGATCGTTGAACCCTTCTGCGTGCAGCGCGCGAAGCAGCGAACCGTTGCCGCAACCCACATCGAGGATCGACGCGTCTCTGTTCACGCCTGCCATGCGTAGCCAGCGCCACGGGTAGGGTGACAACTCTCGATAAGCGTTCTCGACCCACTTGGCGGCAGCTGGGCCGAAGCGGCCGATCCTGGCGTCCGTGCGCAGAACACGCACCCACTGTCGCGGCCCACGGGCACGCTTTCCAACCGCGGCAGGCGAACCATGCGCACCATAGTCCTTCGGGTAATGGCGACTCAGGTCGGAAGGGATGGTCTCGATACGCCACGATCGGCAGTCGGCGCACTCAAGGTAGTCGAACCGCTGCCGGCTTCCGAAGTACATCTCCCGCACGGAAGTCCTGCGTCCCTGAGCATCGGAGCCGCAGTACCAGCAGGCAGAACCGTCTGCCTGCTTTCGATTCTGTGCACTCATCGCGCGAAGCCTTGGATCATGGAGTTGTAGGGCAGTAGCAACCAGCGCGGTCGCCGCTCGAAGTCTCGCGGACCTCGCCAAGAGCACGGATGATGTGTGCCATCGAGCATTGATTGCTTTTCGCCTGAGACGTCTACTGCGAAGACGCGAACCTGCGGCCTACGCCGCACGCATGCGATTCTTCGTCGTGACGGCAGTGCGCTCGCGGGCCACACTGCGACCCGCGCCAGGGAGTCGCGTACGTTCGATGACGTCGAATGCGCTGCTGCAGGCGGTTTCGCTGGTGATTGACGTCGCCCGCACCATGCGGTCCAGATATTTCCGCTCGGGGTGGCCACCTAGGCCGAAGAAGCGTTCGAGCGCGCCCAACAGCGCATCCTCGCCCTGCGCCACCGGGCCGAATCCGTCGCGTTCGAAGTCGAAATATCCCTCGCGCCAGTTGTGCCCGCCACCATAGAACTCCTTGCGGTCGAATTGATAGTAGAAAACCGGACGACGCAGCAGCGCCATGGTGAATGCCACTGAGGTGTAGTCGGTGATGAAGACAGACGTGCGTGCAAGCGCCTGCTGCGCCTTGCCTGACGCGAACGTCACCACTTCGACATCAGCAGGAATGTGGAACGCGGCCATGTACGGCTCAGCATTAACGTGGGGCAAATAGGCCAGCCGCAGTCCTGCCTCACGCGCGAGCCGATGCAGCGCTTGATTGTTCAGAAGTGAGCGCCAGTACCGCGCGTAGTCAGACTGTGTGAATGCCGCAAATCGTTCGTCAGGACTACCCGCACTCATGCGCTCGTCGACCAGGCTTGCACGCCACGTGGGCATGATCAGCAGCAGGTTGATCTCATGCTGCCGGGTGGCGCGGGCCATCTGCAGCAGGCGGTCGTCCCTTGGCAGCCCACAGTAAACCGTCTCACGCTCGGTATAGATGTACGGCGTATCGTCGTCAACGATCGAGGCATGCTCGGTCGCGCTCCCGGTAAGGAAGCGATCGAAGGCGGGCGGATTCAACCAATGCGATACATCATGCATCGAAATCCCGTGCTCGATGAAGGCATAGCGCCACAGCATCATGTCGCCGTAGCGGGCGGGGTCCAACCCGAACTCCTGCCCCACATGCGACGAAACCACCTGGGTGCAGTTCAACGCAATCAGCCGCCGCCGCAAACCTGGAGGCAGCAGGCGAAAGCCCTCTGAGCGCAGTCTGGGCCACGCGACTGCATCGGGACGCAGCATGTACCAGGCATTGATTTCCGGGTGGTGCTCACGCACCCAGCGGTACAGGTGTTCGGCGCTGTCGTCGGCATCGACATCACGGTCGACGAAGACCCAGGCGTCGCGGCAGTACCAGCGCACCGGCGCAAAGCGTGCCAGCGCCTTGATCAGCCGCACCTTCCAGCCGGCCCAGCCGGGCGGCAGCGCTTGCTGCAGCTTCGCCTTGCCGGGCAGCAAGGCGGCCCGCACCTTGTCCAAGGCCAGCGGCGCAACGTCGGACGGCGCTGGCGCCGCAGCAGTGCTGAACGGCTGCTGCGCTACCGCCACCGGCACCGCGCGGCCGGCCAGCACCACCTGCAACTCGTGTTTGTCGGCCAGCGGCAGCCAGGCGATGCGCTGGCGCAGCAGCCGGCGGCGGAAGTAGTTGCAGGCGCGCTGCTTGGCAAAAGCCGGCTGCAGCGGCTGGCCGTCGGCCATGATGCGCTCCGCCGGCGGCGTGCCGTGGTGCCAGTAGGTCAGCCGCATCAGGCCCTGATCGTTGTCGTAGGCGTCGGCCACCGGCACCGAGTGGCGCTCACCCCCCTGGTACGACCACAGCGCGTGGCACACCTCGGGGCTGGCTAGCGTGGCAGGCAGCTGGTCGAGCAGGCGCATGTCCACCGGGCGCAGCGCGCGGCCCACCAGCTGGTGGAAGACCACGGCCGTGGCCTCGTCGACGACCACGGTGGGTGCGCGCTCGCGCGCGTCCACCGTGAAGTACCACGACAGGTGGCGCAGCACGGCCAGCTGCAGCCAGCACGGCGCGCCAGCGCTCTGCGCAGCGGCCTCTTCGATCGGCTCGACGAAGGCATGCTGCAGCACCTGCGCGTAGCTCGTCTTGTCGCGCCACACGGCCACGGGTGGCTCGGCCTGCGCGGTGGCCGCTGCCGGCCCGGGCCCACCGGCCCAGGCCAGCGCCTGCCGACGCAGTGCGGCGCGGTCACCGGCGAGCAGCGCCGCCAGCGCGCCATCGAAATCGGTCTGCCGAAACGGTTCCGGCAGCACCTGACCGGCACCGGATTCGCCGACGTGGTGGGCATAACCGCAGTTGGCAGTGGTCAGTACCGGCAACCCGGCGACCAGGGCTTCCAGCAGCACGGTGCCGGTATTCTCGTTGTAGGCCGGGTGGACCAGCAGGTCGGCGCCGAGCAGGAAGCGCGGGATGTCGTCGCGGCCCTGCAGGATGTCGACGCGCTCGCCGAGGCCGAGCGATGCCGCCATGCGCCGGAACAGCGACGGCTCGTCGGCACCGATGGCAATGAGCCGCGTGCGTCGCCGCAGTGCTTCAGGCAGCGCCGCGAAGGCGGCAAGCGAACGATCCAGCCCCTTGGTCTTGAAGCCGGAGCCGATCTGTACGAGCAGGAAATCGTCGGCACCGAGTCCGAACTCGGCACGGAAAGCGGCGCGGATTTCCGCGGCGTTCGCCGGCGCCCGCCGATCCCGTGAAATGCCGGGCGGCAGCAGGTGGAAGCGCACCGCCGGTGTCGCATAGTGCTTCTCGAACAGCGGCTGCTGCAGCTGCGAGATCATCAGGATTTCAGTATGGCTGTCCGGTGCGAACACCGCGCGTTCATACGCGGCAAAGTGCCGGTAGCGTCCCGAGAGCCGGTAGAGCGGATTCCTGAGCGTCTGCGCCTTGTCCTCGTAGCAGGGATCGGCCGCGAAATAGACATCCAGCCCCGGCATCTTGTTGAAGCCGACGACGCGGTCGACCGGCCGCGCCCGCATGTCGCACTGCGTCCACGTCGTGAATTTCGCGTAGCGACGCGCATTGGTCATGGCCCGCACCGGGACGATCAGCACCTCGAAGCCCGCCGGCACCTCACCACGCCATTCCAGCGTATAGACGCGGATGGCATGGCCACGCTTCTGGCAGGCCAGCGCAATGCGCATGAAATCGCGCTGCAGGCCGCCGTGCGGGAAATACTTGTAGAGGCAGAAAGCCAGTTGCATCAGGCGGCCTCTCCGGCGGTCACCGGCGGCGGCTCGACGCC
>DAORHX010000100.1:0-10069 GCA_035438245.1 Rubrivivax sp. | reverse complement strand
GCATGACCGCGCCAGACGATCCACGATCTCGGCCTGGGCGCGCTGCAGCGCCTGTCCGGCCAGACCGGCTGCGCCGGCATCATGGTCGATGCGAGCGGCGAGAACCAGATCGTGGTCGCCCCCGGCGTCAACCTCGGCTTGCGTGCCGCGCACGTCAGCGACCAGCTGCTGGCCAGCGCACGCACGCTGCTGCTGCAGATGGAAACCGACGCCACCGAGAACGCCGTGCTGATCGAGCGCGCGAAGCGCCTCGGCTGCCAGGTCGTGCTGAACAACGCGCCGGCGCGCGCGCTGGCGGGCGACGTGCTGCACGCCATCGATGTGCTGATCGTCAACCAGACCGAGCTGGCCACCACCGCGCACGGCGCCGGCATCACCGCCGGCGACGCGCCGGCGCTGCTGCACGCACTGGCGCGCCGCTTCGCGCTGACCGTGGTGCTGACCCTGGGCGGCGACGGCGTGCTGGCCTGCGCAGGCGACGCTGCGCCGCTACGCCTGCCGGCACTGCCGGTGGCCGTGGTGGACACCACTGGTGCCGGCGACACCTTCGCCGGCGTCTTCACCGCCGCGCGGGTGGAGCAGCGTCCGCTGCGCGAGGCGCTGCAGCGTGGCATCGTCGCCGCCGGCCTGGCCTGCACGCGCGCCGGAGCGCAGCGCGCACAGCCGGATCGCGCCGAGATCGAGGCGGCCTTGCGGCGCTATCCGGCGTCTTGAGCCGGAGCCGCGCCCGGCGGCGTCGCCCCGGCCCGAGGGCCGGCCTGGGAACCTGGGGCGTCGGCCCCGCCTTGCGGTTCAGCGCCGCAGCTGCGCGGCGAGCCGGTTGTGGCGCTCGAGCAGCGCCGGCAGCCCGAGCGTCGTGAGCCGCCCGTCGCGCACGACGATGCGGCCATCGACCACGGTGTGAGCGACGCGCGGCACATGGCAGAAGAACAGCGCGGCCAGCGGGTCGTGCAAGGCGCCGGCGACGCCGATGTCGTCCAGCGGCACGCAGGCGAGGTCGGCGCTCATGCCCGGCGCCAGCGCGCCGATGTCGTCGCGGCCGAGCACCTGCGCGCCGCCGAGCGTGGCGATCTCCAGCACCTCGCGTGCGGTCAGCGCCGACGGGCCCTCGACCGGGCCGTGCGCGACACGCTGCAGCAGCAGCGCCAGCCGCGCCTCGCCGAGCATGTGGCCCGAATCGTTGCTGGCCGAGCCGTCGACCGCGATCGACACCGGCACGCCGGCGTCGCGCATCGCCCGGATCGGCGCGATGCCCGAGGCCAGCCGCATGTTGCTGCCGGGGCAATGCGCGACGCCGGTGCCGGTGCTGGCGAACAGCGCGATGCCGGCGGCATCGAGCTTCACGCAGTGCGCATGCCAGACGTCGGGGCCGACCCAGCCGAGCTGTTCGGCGTATTCGGCCGGCGTGCAGCCGAACTTCTCGCGCGTGTAGGCGATGTCGTTGTCGTTCTCGGCCAGGTGCGTGTGCAGCGACACGCCCTGCTCGCGCGCCAGCAGCGCGGCGTCGCGCATCAGCTCGCGGCTGACGGAGAACGGCGAGCACGGCGCGACCACGATGCGCTGCATCGCGTGGCGCTTCGGGTCGTGCCAGCGCGCGATCAGCCGCTGCGTGTCGGCCAGGATCGCCGCTTCGTCCTCGACCACGCTGTCCGGCGGCAGGCCGCCCTTCGATGCACCGACGCTCATCGCGCCGCGCGCGGCGTGGAAGCGCATGCCGATCTCGCGTGCGGCCTCGATCGTGTCGTCCAGCCGCACACCGTTGGGGAACAGGTACAGGTGGTCGCTGCTCGTCGTGCAGCCCGACAGCAGCAGCTCGGCCATCGCCGTCTGCGTGCTGACGTAGGCCATCTCCGGCGTCAGCTTCGCCCAGATCGGATACAGCGTCTTCAGCCAGGTGAAGAGCTCCGCATCCTGCGCGGCAGGCACGGCGCGTGTCAGCGTCTGGTAGAAGTGGTGATGCGTGTTGACCAGGCCGGGAATCACCATCTGGCCGCGCGCGTCGATCACCTCGTCGGCCGCAGCCGGCAGTTGTGCCGACGCGCCTACCGCCTCGATCACGCCGTCGCGTGCGAACAGCGCGCCGTCGGCGATCTCGCGCCGCTGCGCGTCCAGCGTGACGAGCAGCGTGGCGTTGCGCACCAGCAGGGTGGCCATCAGCCGCCCGGCTGCGGCGGCGCCGGGTCGCTCCACAGTCGGCCGCCGGTGGCCCAGTCGTGGCGCTCGACGTCGCGAAAGACGATGTCCACCGCGTCGGGGGACCCGCCCAGCGTCTTCACGCAGGCCTCGGTCAGCGCGCGGGCCAGCGCGCGTTTCTGCTCGACCGTGCGGCCGGCAAACAGTTCGACATGCAAAGTAGGCATCGTTGTCGGTCCTTCCGTCCTCGAAACCGGGCACCCGCGTGCTCAATGCGCCTCGGCGGTCTTGGCTGCCTCGATGGCGGCCGAGTCGTCGCCCCGGATGCCGTTGAAGAACATGTTCAGCAGCACCGCCGAGATCGCGGTCAGCAGGATGCCGCTTTCCAGCAGCGGGTGCAGGCCGTGCGCCATCTGCTGCATCCAGCGCGGTGCCACCAGCGGGATCAGGCCGAAGCCGATCGACAGCGCGACGATGTACAGGTTGTGGCGGTTGCCCTTGAAGTCGACGTTGGCCAGGATGCGGATGCCGGTGGCCGCGACCATGCCGAACATCACCAGCCCGGCGCCGCCGAGCACGAACACCGGGATCGATTCGACGAAGGCCGCCATCTTCGGCAGCATGCCCAGGATCAGCATGATCACGCCGCCGGCCACGCACACGTAGCGGCTGCGCACGCCGGTGACGCCGACCAGGCCGACGTTCTGGCTGAAGCTGGTGTAGGGGAAGGTGTTGAAGATGCCGCCGATCAGCGTGCCCAGGCCGTCGGTGCGCAGCCCCGCGGTCAGTTGCGTCTGGTCGATCTGCTTGCCGGTGATCTCCGACAGCGCCAGGAACATGCCGGTCGATTCGATCATGACCACGATCATCACCAGCACCATGGTCAGGATCATGACGATGTCGAAGGTCGGCATGCCGAAGGCAAAGGGCGTGACCACATCGAACCAGTGCGCCTTGCCGACCTTCTCGAAGCTCATCTGGCCCAGCGCGATGGCGATGACGCAGCCGGCCACCAACCCCAGCAGCACCGAGATGTTGGCGATGAAGCCCTTGGCGAACTTGACCAGCAGCAGGATGAACACCAGCACCGCCGCGGCGATGGCCATGTGTTCGAGGTTACCGTAGGCCGGGTTGTCGACCATCGGGATCGGCCCGGGCAGGCGCATGGCCGGCGCGCTGGCGCCGACGGCTGCGGCCGACGCCGCGGCTGCAGCATGGGTGGCCTGCGCCTTCTCGACCATCGCCGCCAGCTTGGGCACGTCGGGGGTCTGCGCCAGGAAGGCCGGCCCGCCCATCGCCCAGCCCACGCCGACACGCATCAGGCTGACGCCGATGATGGCGATGATGGTGCCGGTGACCACCGGCGGGAAGAAGCGCAGCATGCGCCCGACCAGCGGCGCGATGATCATCGAGACGATGCCCGCGCCGATGATGGCGCCGAAGATCGCGCGCGCGCCGTCGACCCCGGGCTGCGCGTTGGCGAAGGCCACCATCGGGCCGACGGCGGCGAAGGTCACGCCCATCATCACCGGCAGCTTGATGCCGAACCAGCGGGTGAAGCCGAGCGACTGGATCAGCGTGACGATGCCGCAGGCGAACAGGTCGGCGCTGATCAGCATCGCCACCTGCTCGGGTGTCAGCTTCAATGCGCGTCCGACGATCAGCGGCACCGCCACCGCGCCGGCATACATCACCAGCACATGCTGCAGGCCGAGCGCGGTGAGGCGCCCGAGCGGGAGCTTCTCGTCCACGGGATGCACGCCCGAAGGCGGCGCGCCGGTCGGGGCCGCGGCGGCAGTGGCGGTGTTCATCGGCAGTCTCCTCGCTTCGGGAAGGGGTCGGGCGTGTCTCGGGGGGCCAGTGCGGCAGCGCCCCGCCCGCAGGCGCTGCACAGGCGGCTGCGCGGCCGAAGCCGGCCGCCTCGGGGGAATCAGTTGACCGGCGCGCCGGACTCGTACCAGCGCTTGATCAGCGCGCGCTCGTCGTCGGTGATCTGTGTGGCGTTGCTCAGCGGCATCAGCTTGAGCACGCTGGCTTGCTGGTAGACGGCCTGGGCGTGCTGCTTGACCAGCTCGGGCGTGTGCAGCGCGACGTTCTTCTGCTGCACGTCGGCGCTGTGGCAGATCACGCAGCGCTGGTCCAGCACCTCGCGCACCTGGGCATAGCCGGCGGGCCTGGCGGCAGCCGCCTTGGCCGCGGCAATCGCCTCGGCGCTGGGCGGCTTGGGCGCCAGCCACACGGCCATCGCCACCAGCACCAGCGTGCCGATGACCGCGTGCTCCCACGGCGCGCGCTTGCCCAGCACGTGCGCCTTGTGGCGCGCGACGAAGCTGTGGCGGATCAACGCGCCGGCCAGCATCAGCAGCACCAGCACCAGCCAGTTGTTCGCGCCCTGGTACAGCCAGCCGTAGTGGTTGGACAGCATGGCCACGATCACCGGCAGCGTGAAGTAGGTGTTGTGCACGCTGCGCTGCTTGCCGCGCTGGCCGTGGATGGCGTCCGGGGTGCGCCCGGCACGCAGGTCGGCCACCACCGTGCGCTGCCCCGGGATGATCCAGAAGAACACGTTGGCGCTCATCGCCGTGGCCAGCATCGCGCCGACCAGCAGGAACGCAGCGCGCCCGGCGAACAACTGGCAGGCCAGCCACGACGCGAACACGACGAAGACGAAGACCAGTGCACCGACGATCAGGTCGCCTGCCCTCTTCTGCCCGAGCGTGCGGCAGATGACGTCGTAGATGACCCAGAACGCCACCAGGAAGCCGAGCGAGGCGCCGATCGCCGCGGCCGGCGACCAGTCGTACACGCTCTTGTCGATCAGGAAGCTGCCGGCGTTGAACAGGTACAGCACGGTGAACAGCGCAAAGCCGGTCAGCCAGGTGCTGTAGCTCTCCCAGTAGCTCCAGTGCAGGTTCTCGGGCAGCGGCTTCCAGCGCGGCGCCACCATGTACTTGTTCGAGTGGTAGAAGCCGCCGCCGTGCACGGCCCACATCTCGCCGTCGACGCCCTTGTCCTTGAGCTCCTTTTCCTGCGGCTTGCTCAGGCTGTTGTCGAGCAGCACGAAGTAGAACGACGAGCCGATCCACGCAATGGCGGTGATGACATGGGTCCAGCGCAGCAGCAGGTTGACCCAGTCGAGGAGATAGGCATCCATCGCATCCTCCTGAAGGGCTCACCACTGCGGGCGCTCTGAGCCGACGGTTGTCGCGCACAAGGCCCGGGCCGAAGGATCGGGAGCCGAACTGCGCCGCTGCGACGTGTACACGAAAGTGTATACAGTTGGGTCGACCGCACAATCCCGGGTTAACCCGCAGCGCGCTGCTGCAGCAGCTGCGCGGCGACGGCGACGGCGATCACGGCGGGCTCCTTGCCGACGACACCGGCGACGCCGATCGGGCAGGTGACCGCCTCGAGCTCGGCAGCCGCAAAGCCGCGCGCCTCGAGCCGATGGCGGAAGGTGGCCCACTTGCTCTTGCTGCCGATCAGCCCGATGAACGGCAGGTCGCCGTGCGCACGGCGGCGCTTCAGGCACGCGGCGACGATGTCCAGGTCCTCGGCATGGCTGAAGCTCATGATCAGCACGCGCGAGCCGGGCTCGAGCGTCGCCACCGCGCCCTGCACCGGCCCGGAATGCTCGCAGCGCACGTTCAGCGGCAACGCGGCGGGGAAGACCTCGTCGCGGCTGTCGATCCAGTGCGTGCGCACCGGCAGCGTGCCGAGCAGCTCGACGATCGCCGCGCCGACGTGACCCCCGCCGAACAGCGCCACCGGCATGTGCGCGCGCGCATCCTGCAGCAGCTGCTGGCGCAGCCTGGGCAGATCGGCCGGTTGCAGCCTTTCGTAGCGCAGCCAGACCACGCCGCCGCAGCATTGGCCGAGCGACGGGCCCAGCGCGAAGCGGCGTTCCGCCGCCACCGGCTGGCCGGCGAGCAGCGCGCGAGCATCGGCGATGGCGTCGAACTCGAGCCTGCCGCCGCCGATGGTGCCGACCAGGGCATCGCCGAACACCGCCATCCAGGCGCCGGGCTCGCGCGGGCCCGAGCCCTGCACCCGGCTGACGACGATGCGCACCGCCGGCGCGGCGGCCAGCCGGCGCAGCAGTTCATCGCTGTGGCCTGCGGCGCGCATGTGCAAGCGCTCGACGTGACGCCCGTGCCCGCTCAGCTGCCGCGGTAGGTGGCATAGCTCCAGGGCGAGACCAAGAGCGGCACGTGGTAGTGCAGCGACGCATCGGCAATGCCGAACTCCAGCGGCACCTCGTCCAGGAAGGCCGGCTCCGGCAGCGCCACGCCACGGGCGCGGAAGTAGGGCAGCACGCTGAAGACCAGCCGGTAGCGGCCCGGCTGCAGCGCGGCGTCGGCCAGCAGCGGCTGGTCGGCGCGGCCGTCGTCGTTCAGCGCCAGCTGCTTCAGCCGCTGCGGCGCCGCGCCATCCAGCCGGTACAGGCTCACCGCCATGCCCGCCGCGGGGCAGCCGTTCATCGTGTCGAGCACGTGGGTCGTCAGTTTGCCCATCGGGGCCTCCTCGATCGAAAATGCGCTTGCGTGACGCCATAAAGTGTATACACTTCGGGATACAACGCAAGCCCCGACGACGCCGAACGCCATGCCCCGCCCCGGCCCTTCCGCTGCCGCGCCGCGCAAGAAGACGCGCACCGCCCCTGCGCTGGCGGCCGCCGACGACGGCGGCGGCGCGGGGCCGACACAACGCATCGTCGACTCGATCACCACCGCGATCGTCGAGCGCCGGCTGATGCCCGGCACCAAGCTGGTCGAGCAGCAGATCGCCGACATCTTCGGCGTGTCGCGCACGCTCGTTCGCCAGGCGCTGAACCAGCTCAGCCGCGATCGGCTGGTGACGCTGGAGCCCGCGCGCGGCGCCTTCGTCGCCAAGCCCGGCGTGCAGGAGGCGCGGCAGGTGTTCGAGGTGCGCGCCATGCTCGAGGCGGCGATGGTCAAGCAGCTCTGCGCGGTGGTCACCGATGCGCAGATCGCCGAGTTGCGCAGCCACCTGAAGGCCGAGGCGCAGGCCGTGTCACGCACCGACGTGTCCGGCCGCACGCGGCTGCTCGCCGACTTCCATGTCGTGCTGGCGCGCATGCTCGGCAACCAGGTGCTGGCCGAGATGCTGGGGGACCTGCTGACGCGCAGTTCGCTGATCGCGCTGATGTACCAGTCCTCGCATTCGGCCGAGCATTCACAGGCCGAGCACGTGGCCATCGTCGACGCGCTGCAAAGGCGCGACGTGCGCGCCGCGGTGCGGCTGCTCGAGTCGCACCTCGGCAACGTCGAGCGCAACCTGCGGCTGAGCCCGCGCGTCGCCGACCTGGCGACCGTGCTGCAGCCGGCCTGAATCGAAGAACACGATGACCTACCCCCGCGACCTGGCCGGCTACGGCCGCAACCCGCCGCATCCGCGCTGGCCCGGCGAGGCCCGTGTCGCGCTGCAGTTCGTGCTGAACTACGAGGAAGGCGGCGAGAACTCGGTGCTGCACGGCGATGCCGGCAGCGAGCAGTTCCTGTCCGAGATGTTCAACCCCGCGGCCTACCCCGCGCGGCACCTGAGCATGGAGGGCATCTACGAGTACGGCGCGCGCGTCGGCGTCTGGCGCATCCTGCGCGAGTTCGAGCGGCGCGGCCTGCCGCTGACGGTGTTCGGCGTCGGCATGGCGCTGCAGCGCTGCCCCGAGGTGACGGCGGCTTTCGTCGAGCTGGGCCACGAGATCGCCTGCCACGGCTGGCGCTGGATCCACTACCAGTCGCTGGACGAGGCCACCGAGCGCGAGCACATGCGCCTGGGCATGCGGGCGATCGAGCAGTTGACCGGGCAGCGGCCGCTGGGCTGGTACACCGGCCGGGACAGCCCGAACACGCGCCGGCTGGTGGCCGAGCACGGCGGCTTCGAATACGACAGCGACTACTACGGCGACGACCTGCCGTTCTGGCTGCAGGTGCGCAAGGGCGACGGCGCGCTCGCGCCGCATCTGGTGGTGCCCTACACGCTGGACTGCAACGACATGCGCTTCGCGCTGCCGCAGGGCTTCAGCCACGGCGGTGAATTCTTCGACTACCTGCGCGACGCCTTCGACGCGCACTATGCCGAAGGCGACGAGCGCCCGTCGATGATGAGCATCGGCATGCACTGCCGGCTGCTCGGGCGGCCCGGGCGCATCGGCGCGCTGCAGCGCTTCCTCGACCACGTGGGCCAGCACGACCGCGTGTGGGTCTGCAAGCGCATCGACATCGCGCGCCACTGGAAGGCCACGCATCCGTTCGACGCGCGCACTGCTTTTGTCTGGGAATGAAATGACGATCACCTTGCAGCAACTGAACGCCGCGACGCAGGCCGAATTCACCACGCTGCTGGCCGGCACCTACGAACATTCGCCGTGGATCGCCGAGGCCGCCTGGCACAAGCGTCCCTTCGCCAGCCTGGCCGCGCTGAAGCTGGCGCTGGTGCAGGCGCTGCGCGAAGCCGGCGCCGAAGCACAGTTGCAGCTGATCCGCGCGCACCCGGAACTGGCGGGCAAGGCGATGGTCGCGAAGACGCTGACGGCCGAGAGCACGAACGAGCAGGGCAAGGCCGGCCTCACCGCCTGCACGCCCGAGGAGTTCGCGAAGATCCAGCGGTTGAACGCCGACTACAACGCGCGCTTCGGCTTCCCCTTCATCCTGGCGGTGCGCGGGCCGCGCGGCACCGGCCTCGACAAGGCCGAGATCATCGCCACCTTCGAGCGCCGGCTCGACAACCACCCGGACTTCGAGCGTGCCGAATCGCTGCGCAACATCCACCGCATCGCCGAGATCCGGCTGGACGACAAGTTCGGCCATGTGCCCGTGCTCGGCAACCTGGTGTGGGACTGGGCCGAAAAGCTCGCTGCGCACAGCGACCCCGGCTACGCCGAGCGCGGCGAGCTCACCGTCACCTATCTGACCGACGCGCACCGCGCCTGCGCGCAGCGGCTGGCGCACTGGATGCGCGCCGACTGCGGCTTCGACGAGGTCGAGATCGACGCTGTCGGCAACGTCGTCGGCGTCTATCACGGCCATGACCGCGGCGCGAAGCGGTTGTTGACCGGATCGCACTACGACACGGTGCGCAACGGCGGCAAGTACGACGGGCGGCTCGGCATCTTCGTGCCGATGGCCTGCGTGCGCGAGCTGCACCGCGCCGGCAAGCGGCTGCCCTTCGATTTCGAGGTGGTCGGCTTCGCCGAGGAGGAAGGCCAGCGCTACAAGGCGGTGTTTCTCGGCTCGGGCGCGCTGGCCGGCCACTTCGACGATGGCTGGCTGCAGCAGCAGGACGCCGATGGCGTGACGATGCGCGAGGCGATGGAACGCGCCGGCCTGTGCATCGCCGACATCCCGAAGCTGCAGCGCGACCCGGCCAGGTACCAAGGCTTCGTCGAGGTGCACATCGAGCAGGGGCCGGTGCTGAACGAGATGGACCTGCCGCTGGGCGTCGTCAGCTCGATCAACGGCAACGCACGCTTCGTCGGCGAGATCGTCGGCATGGCCAGCCATGCCGGCACGACGCCGATGGACCGCCGCCGCGACGCCGCCACCGCCACGGCAGAGCTGGCGCTGTACCTCGAAAAGCGCGGCGCGGCGGTGCCGGACCTGGTGGCGACGATGGGCATGCTGGAAGTGCCGAACGGCTCGATCAACGTCGTGCCCGGGCGCTGCAGGTTCAGCCTGGACATCCGCGCCACCACCAACGAGGTGCGCGACGCCTGCATCGCCGACGTGCGCGCCGAAATGGCGCACATCTGCGAGCGGCGCGGCCTGCACTTCAAGCTCGAGGAGACGGTGCGCGCGGCAGCCGCGCCCAGCGCCGCAGCGTGGATGCAGCGCTGGGAGGCCGCGGTGCAGTCGCAGGGGCTGCCGGTGTTCCGCATGCCCAGCGGCGCCGGCCACGACGCGATGAAGCTGCACGA
>DAORHX010000099.1:0-10119 GCA_035438245.1 Rubrivivax sp. | reverse complement strand
CCAGCAACGCCGGCGCATCCAGCGGCACGAACCGCTCGGCCTGCGCGCGTTCGAACGCGTCGGCGACCTCCTCGTTCTCCGCGCGCAGCAGGCTGCAGGTGGCGTAGACCAGCCGCCCGCCCGGCTTCAGCAGCCGCGCTGCACTGTCGAGGATCGCCCGCTGCTTGGTCTGCAGCTCGGCCACCGCCTGCAGCGACTGGCGCCACTTCAGGTCCGGGTTGCGGCGCAGCGTGCCCAGCCCGGAGCACGGCGCGTCGACGAGCACGCGGTCCACCTTGCCGGCCAGGCGCTTGATGCGCTCGTCGCGCTCGTGCGCCAGCTGCGCCGGGTGCACGTTGCTCAGCCCGCTGCGCGCCAGCCGCGGCTTCATCGCGTCGAGCCGGTGGCCCGAGGTGTCCCAGGCGTAAAGCCGGCCGGTGTTGCGCATCGCCGCGCCCAGCGCCAGCGTCTTGCCGCCGGCGCCGGCGCAGAAATCGACCACCATCTCGCCGCGCTTGGCGTCGGTCAGCAGCGCCAGCAGCTGGCTGCCCTCGTCCTGCACCTCGACCTCGCCGCGGGTGAACACATCCAGCTTCTGCAGCGCCGGCTTGCCCATCACGCGCAGCCCCCAGGGCGAATAGGGCGTCGGCTGCGCCTCGATGCCGACAGCCTGCAACTGGCGCTGCACCGCCTCGCGCTTGGCCTTCAGCACATTGACGCGCAAGTCCAGCGGCGCTGGTTGCAACAAGGCCTCGGCCAGCGCTGCGAAGGGCTCGGCGCCGAGCTGCTCGCGCAGCGTGCCGGCCAGCCAGTCCGGCAGGTTGTGGCGCAGCTTGTCGGGCAACGCGAGCATGTCGACGCTGCGGCAATGGGTCAGCCAGTCCGCCTCGTCGGCGGGCAGCGCGCTGCGCAGGAAGCCGTCGTCACCCTGCCAGCCGAGCAGCGCCAGCCGCCGCTCCAGCGGCCCGCGGCCCGACTGCGCCAGATGCTGGAACAGCAGCCGCCGGCGCAGCACCGCGTAGCAGGTCTCGGCCAGCGTGTGGCGCTCGCGCGGCCCCAGCCCACGATGACTGCGGAAGAACGCGGACACCACGCCATCGGCGGGCGCGTCCAGCTTCAGCACGCGCTGCAGCAGCTCGGCACAAAGGTCCAGCAACGCCGCGGCACGCATCGCTCAGAGCACGGCCAGCAGTTGCGGCTCGGCGTCGCGCTGACGCACGATGCCGTGGTCGATCTGCAGCGACTCTTCGACGAACCAGCGCACCGCGCGCGGGTAGATGCGATGCTCGGTGGCGAGCACGCGCGCGGCCAGTGTGCCGGCATCGTCATCGGCCAGCACCCGCACCACCGACTGCATGACGATCGGCCCGTGGTCCAGCTCGGCGGTGACGAAGTGCACCGTCGCCCCGGCCAGCTTGCAGCCGGCGTCGAGCGCGCGCTGGTGCGTGTGCAGCCCCGGGAACAGCGGCAGCAGCGACGGGTGGATGTTCAGCATGCGGCCTTCGTAGCGGCGCACGAAAGCCGGGCCGAGGATGCGCATGAAACCGGCCAGCACCAGCAGGTCAGGCCGGTGCGCGTCGATGGCCTCGGCCAGCGCCTCGTCGAAGGCCGCGCGCGTGGCGAAGGCCTTGTGGTCGACCACCGCGGTGGCGATGCCGTGCGCCGCCGCAAACTGCAGGCCACCGGCATCGGCACGGTTGCTGATCACCGCCGCCACGCGCGCCGGCCAGCCTTCGGCGGCGCAGCGCTGCTGAATCGCCTGCATGTTGGAGCCGCGGCCGGAGATCAGGATCACGATCGACTTCATCGCGCGGCAGTGTAGCGACGTCCGGCTCATAGAATCGGCACTCACCCGCAGCCTTCAGCCACCATGCAACCCCGCGTTCTTTCCGGCATGCGCCCCACCGGCGCGATGCACCTGGGCCACTACCACGGCGCGCTCAAGAACTGGGTGCGGCTGCAGCACGACTACGACTGCTTCTACTTCGTCGCCGACTGGCACGCGCTGACCACGCACTACGAGGAGCGCGAGGTCATGGGCCAGTACGTCTACGAGATGGTCACCGACTGGCTGGCCGCCGGGCTGGACCCGGAACGATGCACCATCTTCCTGCAAAGCCGCCTGCCCGAGCATGCCGAGCTGTTCACGCTGCTGGCGATGGGCACGCCGCTGGGCTGGCTCGAACGTGTGCCGACCTACAAGGACCAGATGGAAAAGCTGGCCGACCGCGACCTGGCGACCTACGGCTTCCTCGGCTACCCGCTGCTGCAGGCGGCCGACATCCTGATCTACAAAGCCGCCTTCGTGCCGGTGGGCGAGGACCAGGCTTCGCACGTCGAGCTGACGCGCGAGGTGGCGCGCCGCTTCAACCACCTGTACGGGCGCAGCACCGACTTCGAACAGAAGGTGGCGGCGACGCTGGCGAAGCTGAGCAAGGACGACCAGCGCTACTTCGCCAGGCAGAAGCGCGAATTCGGCGAATCGGGCAAGGCCGAGCCGCTGGCCAAGGGCGAGGCGCTGGTGCAGCGTGCGGCCGCCGGCATCGAAGGCTGGACGCCACAGGAAACCGAACTGCTGCTCGGCCACCTGCGCGGCGCCGGCAGGACCATCCTGCACGAGCCGCAGGCGCTGCACACCGAGGTCACCAAGCTGCCGGGCCTGGACGGCGCGAAGATGAGCAAGAGCTACGGCAACTCGATCGCCATGCGCGAGGCGCCGGCCGAGGTCGAGCGCAAGGTCAAGCGCATGCCCACCGACCCGGCGCGCGTGCACCGCAGCGACCCGGGCAACCCCGACAAGTGCCCGGTGTGGCAGTTCCACAAGGTCTACAGCGACAAGGCCGTGCAGGACTGGGTCTGGCAAGGCTGCACCAGCGCCGGCATCGGCTGCCTGGACTGCAAGCAGCCGGTGATCCACGCGATCCTCGCGGAACAGCAGCCGTGGCGCGAGCGCGCCGAGAAGTACCTGTCCAACCCGAAGCAGGTGCACTGGATCGTCGAGAACGGCACCGAGCGCGCGCGCACCGTCGCCAAGCAGACGATGCGTGACGTGCGCGAGGCGATGGGGCTGCAGTACTGAAGCTCGCCGATGCGCTGCCGGCGCGCACCGCGCGGGGGCCGATACGCGGAGGTCACAGATCGCCGCCTCACCGGCAGAGCGCCAGGCGCTGACCGCCGAGTGGCGACAGGCCGCGTCGCCGCGGGTCGTTGGTGTGGTTGACAACGCCGCAGGGCGTTGTCATCATGCCCAACATGAAGGCGGCATTGCTGCTGAAGCAGAGGCTTGCGTTCGATGAGGATGCGTTCGCCGAACTGGTCATCTGGCGCTTGCCTCGGCCCGCCGCCGGCTCGTCGCACACCTACAAGTACCGGCTCGCGTTCATCGTCGGCGGCGAGTGCGTACTGCGCTTCGACAACGAGGCCGGCAAGGGCGACCACAGGCACACACCGCGCCGGGAGTTGCGCTACGCGTTCGAGTCGCCCGAGAAGCTGATCGAAGATTTCCTGCGCGAGGCGAGGAGGATCCACCGTGAAAACCGTCGTACTTGACGTTCGGCCGCCCGACGACGCGATGCGCGACTTCGTCGCGGTCTGGAAGTCCGGCAAGGCCCAGAAGGCCGCGCGCATCTCCTTTGCGTCGCCGGAGCTGCTGTGGAAGGTGCTGACCGCCAAGCGCTGGGAACTCCTCAAGGCGCTGTGCGGCGCCGGCCCGGTGTCCGTTCGCGAAGCAGCGCGGCGCGTGGGCCGCGACGTGAAGGCGGTGCACGCCGACGTGACGGCACTGCGCATGGCCGGCGTGCTCGATCGCACCGAGTCGGGGCAGATCGAGTTCCCGTACGAAGCCATCAAGGTCGAGTTCATGCTGGAAGCCGCCTGATGTCGAAGCCAACGGATCTTCGCCCCGCCACCCTCGCCGCCCAAGCGCTGGGCTGGATCGACGAGCAAACCCGCGCGGTGACGCCGCCGATCCACGTCTCGTCGACCTACCTGCGTGACCCGGACAACCAGTTCCGCTCGGGCCGCATCTACATGCGCGACCACAACCCGGCTTTCGAGCAGGCCGAAGCGCTGATCCGCACGCTCGAAGGCGGCGCGCAGGCGATGCTGTTTGCCAGCGGCATGGCCGCGGCCACCGCGGTGTTCCAGGCACTCGGCCCCGGCGACCACGTGATCGCGCCGCAGGTGATGTACTGGTCGCTGCGCAACTGGCTGCTGAAGTTCGCCGCGCAATGGGGCCTGCAGGTCGACCTGGTCGACATGGCGGACCCGGCGGCCCTGCGCGCTGCGCTGCGGCCGGGCCGGACCAAGCTGGTGTGGGCCGAAACCCCGGCCAACCCGCTGTGGGACATCACCGACATCGCCGCCGCCGCGCAACTCGCGCACGCCGCGGGCGCACGGCTGGTGGTCGATTCGACAGTCGCCACGCCGCTGCTGACGCGCCCCATCGAACACGGCGCCGACCTGGTGATGCACTCGGCCACCAAGTCCCTGAACGGCCACAGCGACCTCACCGCCGGCGTGCTGATCACGCGCGAGGCCGACGACTTCTGGCAGCGCCTGCGCTCGATCCGCGTCGACATCGGCGGCACGCTCGGCAGCTTCGAGGCCTGGCTGCTGACGCGCGGGCTGCGCACGCTGCACGTGCGCGTGCAGCGCGCCTGCGCATCGGCGCAGCGCATCGCCGAACATTTCGAACACCACCCGCGCATCGCCGCCGTGCTTTACCCCGGGCTGCCCGCCTTCCCCGGCCACGAGGTGGCCAAGCGCCAGATGCAGGGTGGCTTCGGCGCCATGCTGTCGCTGCGCATCCAGGGCGGCGCGGCCGCCGCCATCGCCACCGCGGCCCAGGTGCAGCTGTGGAAGCGTGCGACCTCGCTCGGCGGCACCGAAAGCCTGCTCGAACACCGCGGCAGCGTCGAAGGCGCCAGCTCGCCGGTGCCGCTGGACCTGCTGCGGCTGTCGGTGGGGCTGGAAGACGCCGGCGACCTGATCGCCGACCTGGAACAGGCGCTGGCCCACGCGCCGGCCTGAACGGGGCGGCAAGCCGATGGACAGCGACTTCCTGATCATCGGCGCCGGCATCGCGGGCGCGTCGATCGGCTACTTCCTCGCGCCGCACGGCCGCGTCACGCTGCTCGAGCACGAGTCGCAGCCCGGCTACCACAGCACCGGGCGCTCGGCGGCACTGTTCCTGGCCAGCTACGGCACGCCGCAGGTGCGCGCGTTGACGCTGGCCAGCCGCGCCTTCTTCGAGTCACCTCCGGACGGCTTCGCCGACTCGGCCATCCTGACGCCGCGCGGCACGCTGTTCGTCGCCGCGCCCGGGCAGCAGGCGCTGCTCGACGACCACTGCGCCTTGCTGCACCGCATGTCGCCGCAGTCGCGTCGGCTCGACCGCGACGAAGCCCTGGCGCGGGTGCCGGTGCTGCGGCCCGAGCGGCTGCTCGGCGCGGCACTCGAGCCCGACGCCTCGGACATCGACGTGCACGCGCTGCACCAGGGCTACCTGCGCGGCCTGCGCCGCCACGGCGGTGCGCTGGTCAACGACGCCGAGGTCACGCACATCGAACGGCAGGGCAGCACCTGGGTCGTGCAAGCTGGCGGCCGCGCATACCGCGCGCCGCTGCTGGTCAACGCCGCCGGCGCCTGGTGCGACGTGGTGGCGCGGCTGGCCGGCGCACAACCGATCGGCCTGCAGCCCAAGCGCCGCTCGGCCTTCGTCTTCGCGCCGCCTGCGGGCCTGGACGTGTCGCGCTGGCCCAGCGTCATCGCTGCCGACGAAAGCTGGTACCTGAAGCCCGACGCCGGCCTGCTGCTGGGCTCGCCGGCCAACGCCGACCCGGTGGACCCGCAGGACGTGCAGCCCGAGGAGCTGGACATCGCATTGGGCATCGACCGCATCCAGGCGCACACCACGCTGCAGATCCGCCGGCCCACGCGCACCTGGGCGGGGCTGCGCAGCTTCGTCGCCGACGGCGACCTGGTCGGCGGCTTCGACGCGCACACGCCGGGCTTCTTCTGGGTGGCGGCGCAAGGCGGCTACGGCATCCAGACCTCGGCCGCGATGGGCGAGGCCTGCGCGGCGCTGCTGCGCGGCGAGGCCATTCCCGCGCGCATCGCCGACCACGGCCTGAGCAGCGCGATGCTTTCACCGGCGCGGCTGGCGTCGCTTTGACGAGAGTTGCCGATGCGCGTCTTCAGCGCCACGCTGGCCACCGAGACCAACACCTTCGCGCCGATGCCCACCGGCTCGAGTTCGTTCCGCGAGCGCGGCTACTTCAAGGCCGGCAACCACCCGCAGCGCATGACCCTGTTCGCCGGCCCGCTGTGGGCGGCGCGGCAGCGCGGCACGGCGCTCGGCTGGACCTTGATCGAAGGCCTGGTCGCCAGCGCGCAACCCAGTGGCACCACCACGCGAGCGGCCTACGAGGCACTGCGCGACGAACTGCTCGCCGACCTCGAGGCCGCGCTGCCGCTGGACATGGTGCTGCTCGGCCTGCACGGCGCGATGGTCGCCGACGGCTACGACGACTGCGAAGGCGACCTGCTGCGGCGCGTGCGCGCCATCGTCGGGCCGCAGGTCGTGGTGGGCGCCGAACTCGACCCGCACCACCATTTGAGCGAAGCCATGCTGCGCCATGCCGACCTGCTGGTGGCCTTCAAGGAGTATCCGCACACCGACATCCTGGAGCGCGCCTTCGAGCTGGTGGACCTGTGCCACGCGAAAGCACAGGGCCGCATCGCGCCGCTGGCCAGCGTGATCGACTGCGACATGATCGTCACCCTGCACACCTCGCGCGAGCCGGCGCGCGGCTTCGTCGACCGCCTGCAGGCGCTGGAGGGCAAGGACGGCATCCTGTCGATCTCCATCGCACACGGCTTCGCCTGGGGCGACGTGCCGGACATGGGCACCAAGGTGCTGGTCTACAGCGACGGCGATGCCGCCCGCGGCCAGGCGCTGGCACGCCGGCTGGCCGACGAGCTGATCGCCATGCGCGAGGCGCTGCACACGCCCACTCCCGGCATCGACGAGGCACTGGACCAGGCGCTGGCCTTCGCCGGCGCGCCGGTGGTGCTGGCCGACAGCGCCGACAACCCGGGCGGCGGTGCGGCGGGCGACTCCACCTTCGTGCTGGCACGGCTGCTGCAGCGTGGCATCACCCAGGCCTGCCTGGGCCCGCTGTGGGACCCGGTGGCCGTGCGCATCGCGTTCGACGCCGGCGTCGGCGCGGCGCTGCCGATGCGCATCGGCGGCAAGATCGGCCCGCTGTCCGGCGCGCCGCTGGACCTGCCCGTGACGGTGAAGGCGCTGCAACCCGACATGGTGATGACCGGCCTGGCGAACACGCCCACCGCGCTGGGCGACTGCGCGCTGGTGCAGGCCGATGGCGTGCAGATCGTGCTCATCAGCATCCGCAACCAGGCGATCGGCACCGACCTGTTCACCAACCTCGGCGTCGACCTGTGCGCGATGAGGATCATCGTCGTCAAGTCGTCGCAGCACTTCTACGCCTCGTTCTCGCAGGTGGCGAAGCAGGTCATCTACGTCGCCGCGCCGGGCGCGGTGACGCTGGACCTGAAGACGCTGCCGTACCGCAAGATCCGCCGGCCGAAGTGGCCGCTCGATCGAGGGGAATGCAGATGAGCGCGAGCATCCGGGTGGGCGTCGGCGGCTGGACCTTCGAGCCGTGGCGCGACAACTTCTACCCCGCCGGCTGGCCGCATGCGCGCGAGCTCGCCTACGCGAGCCGCAAGCTGACGGCGATCGAGATCAACGGCACCTACTACAGCTCGCAGTCGCCGGCCACCTTCGCCAGGTGGCGCGACGCCACACCCGACGACTTCGTGTTCTCGATGAAGGCCTCGCGCTTCGCGACCAACCGCCGCGTGCTCGCCGAAGCCGGCGAATCGGTGCAGCGCTTCGTCGCCAGCGGCATCACCGAGCTGGCGCACAAGCTGGGGCCCATCGTCTGGCAGTTCGCGCCGACCAAACGTTTCGACCCGGCCGATTTCGAGGCCTTCCTGCAATTGCTGCCGGCACAGCACGCGGGCGTCGCGCTGCGCCACGTGCTCGACGTGCGCCACGCCAGCTTCCTCTGCGCGGAGTATCTGGCGCTGGCGCGGCGCTACCGCGCGGCCAGCGTGTTCACCGATTCGGACGACTACCCGTCCTTTGCCGACGTCACCGGCGGCTTCGTCTACTGCCGCCTGATGCGCACCGACGCGGGCCTGCCCGAAGGCTGCACGCCGCAGGCGCTGGCACAGATCGCCGCGTGCGCGCAAGCGTGGCGCAGCGGCGGCGAGCCGAGCGGCGTGCCGCGCATCGAGCCGACACCGGCGGCGCCAGCCGGCGAGCGCGACGTGTTCATGTTCTTCATCAGCGGCGCGAAGGAGAAGGCGCCGGCGGCGGCGATGGGCTTGCTGCGCCAGCTGGGCCACAGCCCCCGCAGCTGACCCGCCCGCCAGCCGCGCTGCTTCAACACATGGACTGGCCGTCCGTGCCCGGCCGAGGCCAGTCGATCGTCGTTGGTCCACGACGCCGTGCAGCCGTGCCGCCGTCGTCAGGCGCCCGGTCACAGTCGGGCGAAGTCGAACGAAAGCTGGCGGTGGCGCCGAATGGCTGCACGCAGATGCAGCGTGGTGTGGGCCTCCATGGCCGCGTACAGCAGCAGGCTGGGATGGCCGTGGCGCGAGCTCGCTCGCGCGCCAACCGGTGGCAATAGGCCAGCCGGTCGGCGTCGATCAGGGCGACGCGGCGCTCGCCGTTCCTGGCGATGATCTTCTCGGCGCCGGCCGCGAGTAAGATCGATCTGCGCAACTTCCTGCCTGGGTTCTGCAGTGGACTGGAAGCAACTCATCAGCGTGGACCCGAAGATCATGCACGGAGCCGTGTGCTTCCGCGGCACGCGCATACCTGTCTCCGTCGTGCTGGACAACCTGGCGGCGGGCGAGACGGCCGAGGCGATTCTTCACGAGTACCCGAGTCTCGGGCCCGAACATATCCCTGCCGCCATCGCCTACGCCGCGGAACTTGCGCGGGAGCGCATCCTTCCCGTTCCGGAACGGGCTTGAGCGGTGTCGCTGCGCTTCAAGCTCGACGAGAATCTTCCTCGCCGGGTCGAGCCCGCGCTGCGCGATTTGGGTCACGACGTCGAGACGGCGCTATCCGAGAGGCTCGGCGGCGCCGATGACCCGGTGGTGCTGGCGGCGTGCGTCGCCGAAGGCCGGATCCTGATCACGCTGGACCTGGATTTCTCCGACATCAGGCCTATCTGCCAGGAAGTCATCGAGGCATCTGGGTTCTTCGCCCTGCGGACCAGAGCTTCGACACCGTGCTCGGTCTCGTCCTCGCGGGCGTTCGTCTCGCCGCGGTCGAACGGCCAGACGGTCAACTGTGGATCGTCGACGAACGGCGCATTCGCATTCGCGGGCAAGGCGGAGGTCCCTGAGTGGAGCGCGGCGGCGCCGGCGTGTTCGCGTCGGTGTCGTTCGCAGCGCGGGTGGTGCGCGGGCTGCTGCCGCGCCGATCGCTTCGAGGTTCCGCGGGGTCGCGTCGTTCGTAGACCCGCGTGTCGGCGACGCAAGCGGACTCATCGAGCCGCTCGCGCCATCATGCAGCGGCCGTGACGGCGTACAGGCTCCACTGACCGGGAACGCCCTTCAAGGCGTGCGCGCCGCGCTCGTCGAAGCTGATCCCCGAGCCCGCCACCAGGTCCTTGACGGTGCCGGACACGAGCACTTCGCCGGGTTGGGCGTGGCCCGCGACGCGGGCGCCGATGTGCACCGCGATGCCGCCGAGCTTGGCGCCCATCACTTCGCATTCGCCGGTGTGCACGCCCGCGCGCACCTCCAGGCCCAGCGAGCGCACGCCGCTGCCGATCGCCGCCGCACAGCGGATTGCGCGCGCCGGGCCGTCGAAGGATGCGAAAAAGCCGTCGCCGGCGGAATCGATCTCGCGGCCCCGGAAACGCTCCAGCTGGCGGCGTGCAACGTCGTAGAAGCCATCGAGCAGCGTGTGCCAGCGCGCATCGCCGAGCTGTGCCGCGCGCTCGGTCGAGCCGACGATGTCGGCGAACAGCACCGTCGCTAGTGTAGTGTTGCGTTCTGTTTGGAACTTAAGCGCGCGTTGGCCCGAATGAC
>DAORHX010000098.1:0-10183 GCA_035438245.1 Rubrivivax sp. | reverse complement strand
GGCCGTTGCTGACGCGCCGTGGGCGGTCTTCCTGGACAGTTCCGATGCCCGGCCGTGGCCGAGCGCGTGGCTGGTGACCTGACGCAGCCGCAGACGCTGACGGCCGCTGTCGCCGGCATCGACGCCGTCGTCTTCACGCACGGCAGCGACGGTGGCGGCAAGGCCGCGGCCGAGCAGGTCGACTACGGCGGCGTGCGCAATGTGCTGCTGGCGCTGGACGGCCGGCCGGTGCGCATCGCGTTGATGACCGCCATCGGCGTGACGAATCGCGCAGGTGCCTACAACCGTGCCACGCAGAGCCACGACTGGAAGCGCCGCGGCGAGCGCCTGGTGCGCGCCAGCGGCCTGCCCTACACCATCGTGCGTCCGGGCTGGTTCGACCTTCAGGCGGGCGACCAGCAGCGCCTGGTCCTGCTGCAGGGCGACCGGCGCTGCGCGGGCAAGCCGAGCGACGGCGTCGTCGCGCGGCGCCAGATCGCCGAGGTGCTGGTGCGCAGCCTGACCTCGAACGCCGCGTGCCGCAAGACCTTCGAGCTGGTGGCCGAACGCGGCCCGGCAACGAGCGATTTCGACGCGCTGTTCGCGGCGTGTGATGCCGACGCCGAGGGCGATGCCGAGAGCGCGCCGGACGCGGTACGCGACTCCGTGAACATGCCGCTGGCCGACGAGCCGGCGCGCGTGCGCGACGACCTTGCCCGCGTCACGAAGACGCCGCAGCCCTCACGCACCGTAGCCGCATGAATCGTCCCGACCTCGAGCGACGCCGGCACCTGGTGCGCTGGGCGCGCATCATCGTTGCCGCCGGCGCGGGAACCCTGCTCGCGCCTGCGCAGCTGGCCGCGCAGACGCAGGCGCAGGGCAGGGGATCAAAGCGCCTGGTGGCGTACTACTCCCGCACCGGACACACGCGGCAGGCTGCGCGGGCCATCGCCGAGGCGACCGGTGCCGACGTGTTCGAGATCGTCCCGGCGACACCCTATCCGGCCGCCTACCAGGACACGGTCGACCTCAACGCCCGGGAGCGTGCGGCCGGGCAGTACCCCGGGGTGGCCCGGCTGATTCCCGAACTCGGCCGATACGAGTTCGTCTTCCTCGGCTATCCGATCTGGGCCATGGACCTGCCGCGCCTGCTCTATCCCCTCCTCGAACAACAGGACTTTGCCGGCAAGGCGATCGCGCCGTTCTGCACCAGCGCGTTCAGCGGTCTGTCTTCCACCGAGCAGACACTCGCGCGCTTGTGCCGCGGGTCGCGCATCCTGCCGGGGCTGTCTCTGCCCGGCGGCGGACGTGGGCACAACACCCTGGTCACCCGGGTCGACCCCGATGCCCGGCAGCGCGCCGAGCAATGGTCGCTCCGCACGGCCGGCGAAGGAGCAAGACGATGACCGGCGTCGGACCACCCGCAAGACCAGCCGCCACGTTTCCTCAGCGCCGGAGCAGCCTGCCGCCACTCATGACCGGCGCGCGGGCGGGGGACGCCGCTATCGCTTGCGGCCCCTGAACTCGGCAGGCGTGCAGCCGGCCTCGCGCTTGAAGAACTTGGCGAAGTTGGTCGTCTCGTCGAAGCCCAGTTGCTGCCCGATCGACGTGACCGACTGCGTGGTGTGCACCAGCAAGCGCTTGGCCTCCAGCACGATGCGCTGGCTGATGTAGCCCTTCGGCGACACGCCCGCGACGTGCTGAGTCAGCCGCGCGAGATTCTTCTCCGAGTAGCCGAGTTGCTGCGCGTAGTCCCGCACCTGGTGGCGCCTGGTGAAGTCCGCCTGCACGGCGTCCTGAAAGCGGCGGAACTGCAGCCGTTGCCGCGCTGAACTGGACTCGGCGGGTTGCTGTCGAAGCTGCGCCAGCCTCAGGCGCAACAGCAGCGCGTGCAGCTCATGGCGGCGCAGCTCATCGCGTTCGAGTTCCGGGCCGGGCCGAAGGGCGTCCGCGCGCAACTGTTCGACGACAGCCGCGCAGGCCCGGTGTTCGTCCGCATCGAGCCGCAGGTGGCTGGGCAAGCTGGCCGTGCCCGTGCCGGCGGTCAGGTCGGCTATCAGCGTCGTGCCCGTGCGCGGCAGCAGCACCTGCGGCTGGAACAGGACCACCCAACCGTCCCAGCGCGACGTGGTGTCCCAGCGCTGCGCCTGACCCGGTTGCACGATGACCCAGCTGCGCGCGGCGCAGTCGTGCGGCTCGAAGTCCACCCAATGCCGGCAACGGCCGCGGGTAACCGCGATCAACAGGTGGAACTCGACGCGCTGCGGGCCGTGCAGTTGATCGTTGGCCACGCTCGCACGCAGCTCGGCCATCGAGATGACCTCGAGATCGTGCGAGCGCGCATCGCGCGCCTGGAAGCGCACGCGCTGCAGCTGAGGGCGAACCGAGGCCATGCACGATTGTGGGCCGCCGAAGGACGACTTGTCTGTTTTCTACCCCAACGTGACTGGCCCTGACCTCGCGCCGACGGCTTGTCGGCGAGACACTGCCCGTCGTCGCAACACAGCGCACTTTCTGGAGAAAGCCGACGCAGCTGGCCCCCACCCGTTCCGCTCGACGCCTCCCTGGTGGCAGCGGCTGCGGCCGTGCCGTTGAGCACCTGCGGCGCATTGTCTCTTTCCAACCCCAAGGATCCCACCATGTCCGAATTCCTCAAGCCTCAAGTCGTCCGCCTGCTCAAGAGCATCGAAACCGGCGATCCCGGCCCCGTGGCCCTGATCAACCCGAACCAGTACACCTAGCACAACCTCGCGGTCGCTGATGGCCTGGCCGGCTTCGGCGCGCTGCTTGCGCAGCTGCCCAAGGGCTCGGCGCGCGTGAACACGGTGCGTGCGTTCCAGGACGGCGACTTCGTCTTCACCCACACCGACTACGACTTCTTCGGCCCGAAGATCGGCTTCGACGTGTTCCGCTTCGACAACGGCCGCATCGTCGAGCACTGGGACAACCTGCAGGACAAGCCCGGCCGGCCCAACCCGAGCGGGCGCACGATGATCGACGGCCCGACCGAGGCGGTCGATCTCGACAGGACCGAGGCCAACAAGGCCACCGCGCGCGCGTTCGTCGACGACATCCTGGTCGGCGGCCGCATGGACCGGCTGACCCGCTACTTCGACGGCGACCACTACCTGCAGCACAACCCGGCCATCGCCGACGGGCTGTCGGGCCTGGGTGCGGCGCTCGAGGCGATGGCCAAGGCGGGCGTGACGATGAAGTACGAGCGCGTGCACAAGGTGCTGGGCGAGGGCAGCTTCGTGCTGGCGGTGAGCGAGGGCAGCTTCGGCGGCAAGCACGTCGCCTTCTACGACCTGTTCCGCTTGAGCGACGGCAAGATCGTCGAGCACTGGGACACGATCGAGCCTATTGCGCCGCGCGCGCAGTGGAAGAATGCAAATGGCAAGTTCTGACCAGACCATCTATCTGATGGCCCGGCTTGCTCGCAAGGCCTGCGCCGGGTCGTCGCCACGATGGCCCTTGTGTCCGTGCCAGGTGCTGCGCAGACGAAGGAGCCCACCACCATGGCCAAGGTCATCGGGATCGTTCGCTTCAAACTCGCCGCCGGCGTGACCGCTGCCGAGTTCGCGGCGCTCGACCGTGTGCCGTGCAGACGCAGCACGTGGCCAAACAGCCGGGCTTTGTTGCGCGCGAGTCGGCGCTGGGCGACAAGGGCGAGTGGCTGGTGAGCAAGACGCTGGCGCCGTTCTGCACTTGCGCGATGAGCGGCCTGGCCGGCACCGAACAGACGCTGCGCGAGCTGTGCCCTCGATCGCGCGTGCTGCCGGGCCTGGCCGTGCAAGGGGGCGGGCGCGGCCAGAACACACTCGTCACCCGCATCGCGCCGGATGCCGCAGGGCGCGCGCAGGAATGGGGCCGCCGAAGCCTCGTCGATGCGGCCAGGCGATGAACCGGACCGAACTGCCGACCTGCACTGGCCTCATTCGCGAGGCGGCGCCACGCGCTCAACTTCCGTTGCGCGGCCGCTGAAGAGCGCGCTGCCGGCAGCGATGCCGCCGACGACCTCCAGCTGCAGGCGCTCTTGATCGCGCTTGAGGAAGCGCTCGCTGATGTCGGCGACTTCGCCGTCGGACGCGCCGAGCGTGCGCAGCGCCTGCCTGCCCAGCGCCAGCGCCGACTCGAAGGTCTCGCGCACCTGCAGGTCGGCCCCGGCCTGGATCAACGCCAGGCTGTGCTGGCGGTCGCGGGCGCGGGCCAGCACGGGAGCGTGGGCGAACTCGGCCTTCAGCAGCTCGACGATCCGGGTGCCGGTTTCGGGCGCGTCGACGCACACGACGACGACCCGCGCGGACGCCGCGCCGGCGGCGTGCAGCATGTCCAGCCGCGTGCCGTCGCCGTAATAGACCTTGAAGTCGTGCTCGCGCGCGACGTCGATCATCTCGACGTCGGTGTCGATGATCGAGACGTCGTGGCCGCGTGCCAGCAGCAACTGCGCGACGATCTGGCCGACGCGGCCGAAGCCGATGACCAGCGCTGCACCTTTCAGGCCGTCGGGCGGCTCACGCGTTTCGGTGCCGCTGCCCGGCCCGCCGCGAACGAGCTTCAGGCCCGCGATCGCCAGCGGCGTCAGCGCCATCGACAGGATGATGGTCGCCGTCAGCATCGCATGCTGCTCGGCGTCGACGATGCCGGCGCTGGTTGCCGCCGCATACAGCACGAAGGCGAACTCGCCGCCTTGCGCCATCACCACCGCGCGCTCGAGCGCCTCGCCGTGCGGCGCGCGGAACAGGCGGGCGACGGCGTAGATGCCGAGCGCCTTCACGATCATGTAGGCGATGACGTAGAACACGATCGTGCGCCAGTGGGCCGCGACCACCGCCAGGTCCAGCGACATGCCGATGGCGAGGAAGAACAGGCCGAGCAGCACGCCGCGGAAGGGCTCGATGTCGGCTTCCAGTTGACGGCGGTAGCTCGACTCGGACAGCATCACGCCGGCCAGGAAGGCGCCCATCGCCATCGACAGCCCGCCGCTCTCGATGGCGTAGGCAGCGCCCAGCACGACGAGTAGCGCCGCCGCGGTGAGCACCTCGCGCGCGCGGGCGTTGGCCAGCATCCCGAACAGCGGGTTCAGCAGGTAGCGGCCGGCCAGGATCAGCGCGGCGATCGATGCCAGGCCGATGCCGATCGCCACCGGGTCGATGCCGACGTGGGTGCCGGCCTGCGTGCCGGCGTCCGTGCCGGTCCGCCCGGCAGCCACCGGCGCCAGGAAGGCAACCAGCGCCAGCAGCGGCACGATGATCAGGTCTTCGAGCAGCAGGATGGCGACGGTGCGCTGCCCGGCCGGCGCGCCGAGCTGGCCGCGCTCGTCGAGCAGCTGCATCACGATGGCGGTGGAGGTGAGCACGAAGCCGGCGCCGGCGACGAACGAAGGCACCACGGGGAAGCCGGTGAACACGCCGACCGCGGTGAGCAGCAGCGCGCACACCAGCACCTGCACCAGACCCAGGCCGAAGATCTGATGGCGCATGCCCCACAGCCGCGACGGCCGCATCTCCAGCCCGACGATAAACAGGAACAGCACCACGCCCAGCTCGGCCACCTGCAGGATCTCGGCCGGGTGGGTGAAGACCTTCAGCCCGAACGGGCCGATGGCGATGCCGCCGGCCAGGTAGCCCAGCACCGACCCCAGGCCCAGGCGCTTGAACAGCGGCGCACCGATCACGCCCGCGGCCAGCAGCGTGATGACCGGCAGCAGGTCCAGGCCGTGGTGCTCGGCCGCCATCGTCGTCAGTTGCGCTGGCCCATCGCGCGAATGTAGATCAGGCGCTCGGCCTCGGACGGCGCCGGTAGCACTCGTAGCCCTGGCTGTACATCTCGAACGGCAGGGCGGCGATCTGCGCGCCAGTCATCAGGTGGGTGCATCGCGAGGGTTTCGCGTCAATCCAGCTTCTTCTCGGCCAGGAACTTCGAAACCAGCTCGGCGATCTCGACGTTGTTCAGGTCGGACATCGGGAAGTGCGTGTTGCCGCGGATGCCGATCGCCGGCAGGTGCACCAGGCGGGCGTCGCCGCCGTGCTTGTTGATCGCATCCACCCACAGCCGCGCCATCGCCAGCCGCACGCGCCAGTTGTCCTGGCCGCGCTCGGTGGTCGGCGCTTCAGGGAAGTTGTCGCCGTAGTAGATGACGATGGGAATGCGTGTGAGCTTGCCGAAGTCCACCAGCGACACCGCCTCGGGCGACAGCGTGCCGGCGGCACTCGGCATCGGCGGCGGCAATTCGCCCGGCGGGAAGATGAAGCCGCTGCCCGGCTCGAAAGCGACGATGGCCTTGACGTTGGGGTTCTTGATGGCGGTCAGCCAGCCCGGGCCGCCGCCCTGCGAGTGGGTGAACAGGATCGCCGGGCCGGTCTTCGCGAACAGCGCCGACATCGCGTCGGAGATCACGGCCGCGTCGAAGGGCCCGGTGTTGGGCGTGACCGAGCGCAAGAACTGGTTCAGCGTTGCCGGCTTGCGATCGAACTGCACGTTGTCGAAGTAGCCGGGCCACTTGCCGATGCGGAACTGGTCGAAGAACAGCTGGTCGTTGGGCGTCGGCTCGATCGATGCCGCGACACTGCTGTTGCCGGCGCGTCCGCGGCGCGGCTGATCGACCAGATAGACCGCATAGCCGCGGCGCAGGAACAGGGTCTGGAAGCCCTCGCGGCCGTCGGGCGTGGTCTCCCAGCTGCGCGCCGACTGGAAGGCGCCGTGCAGCATGACGATGGGCAGGGGTTTGGGATTCACCGGCGCCTGATGGAAGGCGTAGAGGTGGTCGCCGTGGAAGCTCTGCCCTGCCGCCGTCGGCCTGTTGTTGTCATAGATGCCGGGCGTGGTTTGCACGCTGCCGCCGACGGCGAAGCTGCCCTGGGACTGGATCGTCAGTGGGCCGGCGGTCTTGCCGGGCTCGATGACGCCGCTTGCGCAGCCGCTCAGCAGGAGCGTCATCGCAAGCGCTGCGGTCGGCAGGATGCGGGGCGTGTTCATCTCAACCCCCGGACGCAGCGAGGGCCTGATCGAGGGCTTCGCCGGCACGCCGTGCCGCGTCGGGCGCGCCGCCTTCGGCCAGCACCTGAACCAGCTGCCGCAGCTGCGCGGCAGTCAGGCCCACGCGTAGGCTGGCGCGCATGTGCGAGCGCAACTGCGCCTCGGCACCCGGCGTGGCGGCGAGCGCGCCGACCGTGGCCAGCTCGCGGCTTTGCCAGTCGAGGTTGTCGCGCTCGAAGATGGCGCCGAACAGATGCGCCTGCAGGAACTGGTTGATGACCGGCGCAAAGTCGAACGCCGCGCCCTGCACCGGCCCGCCGGAGATCTCGGTCTGGGTGGCTTTGCCGGCAGCGAGCAGTTCGTTGCCGGTGCTGGGCGCGCGGCTGGGCTCGCGGCCCGGCGCATCCTGGATGCCGCGCTGCCGGCGTTCCTGCGTGACCTTCAACAGCTCGCCGAGCGCGTTCAGGCTCTTCGGAAAGCCCGCGTAGGCATAGAGCTGCACGAGGATCTCCTTGGCCTCGCTGACGCTGAGGCCGGCGTCGAGGGCCTGGTTCAACGCGGCGTTGAGCCTGGGCATGTCGCTGGACGCCATGAACGCCCCGATCAGTGGAATGGCGCGCTGCGTGGCGGACAGCGTTTCGGACGCGGGCTGCGCACGCGTGGCCGCCTGCGGTTTCTTGCCGGCGCCTAGACCCGCGCTGGCCGCCGCCGCCTGATAGTCGGCGTCGTCGACTTTCTCCAGCCAGGTCACCGAGATGCCGTCTTGGCGCTCGGCGATGGCGACGTGCGTCATCGCACCGTCGGGGCCGGCACCGTGCCAGTGGCGCACGTTGGCCGGAATGGTCACGACGTCGCCGGGGCGGATGACCCGGGCCGCCTGCCCTTGCTGCTGCACCAGCCCCGTGCCGTCCGTGACGATCAGCGTCTGGCCGAGCGGATGCGTGTGCCAGGCGGTGTGGGCCCGCGCCTCGAAGTTGACGGTGGCGCCGCCGGCGCGGCCCGTGGCTGCGCCTGGAACGGCGTGCTGATGCGCACGGTGCCGCTGAAGTTCTCGCTCGCGCCGGTGGCGACCGGTGCGGACGCGGCCGTGCGCACTTCAACCATGGGCGGCCTGGCAGGGTCGGCGGTGGGCTGCGCGCCGGCAGCGGCTGCGGCGCCGATCAGCGCCATGCAGAGCAGGGATTTCATGCGCGTGCCTCCGTTGGCTGTGATGGCTCATGGTCCGAACTTCAGAGGTCCAGCTTGCGCTCGGCCATGCCCTTGACCACGGCCGGATCGCGGTGCGAGAAGAAGCTGCTGGTGTTCGTGTCGAGCGTCGCGATGCGCGCCATCTCGTCCGCGGCCAGCTCGAAATCGAAGACGGCGATGTTCTCGGCCATGCGCTCCTTGCGCACCGACTTCGCCAGCGCGACGATGCCGCGCTGCAGCAGCCAGCGCAGCACGACCTGGCCGACAGACTTGCCATGGCGCTCGGCGATGGCGCGCAGCGCCTCGTTCTGGAACAGGCCGTTGCGCCCTTCGGCGAACGGCGCCCAGGCTTCGGCCTGCACGCCGATCTGCTGCATGAAGGGCACGCTGTCCAGCTGCTGCTGGAAGGGGTTGACCTCGATCTGGTTGACCGCCGGCGCGATCTCGTTGAAGGCCTTGATATCCATCAGCCGGTCGGGCTGGAAATTGCTGACGCCGATGGCGCGCAGCTTGCCGGCGCGGTAGGCGTCCTGCATCGCGCGCCACGCGCCGTGCACGTCGCCGAAGGGCTGGTGGATCAGGTACAGGTCCAGGTAGTCGAGCTGCAGGCGGCGCAGGGACTTGTCGATGGCCTGCTGCGTGCGCTCGTAGCCCGCGTCCTGCACCCACAGCTTGGTGGTGACGAAGAGCTGGTCGCGCGCGATGCCGCTGGCGCGCAGGCCGCGGCCGACGGCCTCTTCGTTCAGGTACGAGGCGGCGGTGTCGATCAGCCGGTAGCCGGTGTCGATGGCGTCGACGACGGCGCGCTCGCACTCGTTGGCGTCCGGAATCTGGAAGACGCCGAAGCCGAGCATCGGCATGCGCAGGCCGTTGTTCAGGGTGACGTGTTGCATGAGTCGCTGCCGGGAGTGGTTCGTCGAAGCCGAACTCTAGGCAACCCACTCGCATCTGGATAGTGACAAGCCGGTTGATTCATTGGCATCGAACTGATGACAATCCGCCGAACAAGGGGATGTCATGGCGATCAACGAACTGCGATCGATCACCACCTTCGTCAAGGCGGCGGAACTGGGCAGCCTGCGCAAGGCGGCGCTGGCACTCGGCATCAGCCCGCAGGCCGCGAGCAAGGCGCTGGCGCAGCTGGAGGCGCATCTGGACGCACGGCTGTTCCACCGCACCACGCGCGTGATGTCGCTCACCGATGCCGGTCAGCGGCTGCTGCAGGAGGTGCAGCCGTCGGTGCTCGGCATGCAGCGCGCCCTGCACAACGCACGCACGGCGCGCGACGAGTTCGCCGGGCCGCTGCGCATCGCCGGGCCGCGCAGCACCTTCCAGACGATCCTGTGGCGGCTGGTCGAGGAGTTCTGCGACCTGCACCCCGGCATCCAGCCCGACGTGCTGCTGGAAGACCGGGTCGGCAACTGGGTGGAAGACCGCGTCGACGTCGGCTTCCGGCTCGGGCCGTCGCCGCACGAGGGCGTCATCGCGCGCCGCCTCTTTCCGCTGCAGCTGGTGATCTGCGCCTCGCCGGCCTACCTGCAGCGGCATGGCGCGCCCGAATCCATCGCGGCGCTGGCCTCGCACCGCTGCAGCGCGTTCCGCCATCCGGCCACCGGAAAGGTCGTGCCGTGGCATGTGAAGCTGGGCGACCAGGCGGTCGACCAGCCGGTGGTGCCGGCCCTCTGCAGCAACGACGAGCTGTTCGAGTTGCAGGCCGTGCTCGCCGGCAAGGTGCTGGGGCAGCTGGCCGGCGTCACCGCGGCCCCGTTCATCCGCGATGGGCGGCTGGTGCCCGTGCTCACGCAGCACATGCCGGACTACGGCCACTACTTCGTCTACTTCGGCAGCCGCACGTCGCAGCCGGCGCGCGCGCGGGCCTTCATCGACCTGGCGGTGATGCGCCTCGGCGACAACCCCGAGTACGTGATCGGGGAGGAGCTGCTCAGACGCACCCGCCCGCGAGCGCGCCCGGCGCGGCGCAGGGCGGCGGGCTGAAGACGACCGGGCCGGCCCGCGGCTCGACGGCGGCATCGGCGCC
>DAORHX010000097.1:0-10356 GCA_035438245.1 Rubrivivax sp. | reverse complement strand
TTGCGTTTCGCAAGGTCAAGCTGGCAGTGAACATTATTTACGGATAACTTCTAAGTCGCAGTGAGGCCCATCATGCAAACGAAGACGCTCATCACCGTCCTTGTCGCCGCCGCGTGGGGCGGCACGCTGTGCGCGTGGACCCCGGACGCCGCGGCCTGGGCCTCGGCCAACCGCTTCGGCGGGCGCACCCAGCACACCTGGGGCGACACCTCGCACGAGAACCGCTGGGGCGGCAGCTCGCAGCACGTCGCGGGCGAAGGCACCGAACACACCAACGCCTGGGGCGGCGACACCGCGCATTCGGCCTACGGCGGCACCGAGCACACCAACGCCTACGGCACCACGACCTATGGCAAGGCCGGCTACGGCGCGGTGACCACCACCCCCGGCGGCGCCAGCTACTACCACCCGCCAGCCTATCCGGCGTACCCGGCGTATCCGGCCTATCACCCACCGGTGGCAGTGCCGTACTACTCGGGCGGCTGCTACGGCTGCGCGGCGGCGGCCGGCGCCGTGGTCGGCATGGCCACCGGCGCGGCCATCGCCTCGTCGGCCAATGCCGCGGCCACCTCCAACGCCTACGCCGCGGGTGTCGCCACCGGCAGTGCGAATACCAATGCCGCGTACCAGTCGGGCTACGCTGCGGGCGCCAGCACCGGCGCGGCGCCGCCGCCCGGCAGCACGCGCACGACGACGACCACGGTCACGACCAGCGCAGCACCGGTGAACTACCTGATGGGGGCGAGCTACGCCGCGCTGCCGGCCGGGGCGATGGCCATCAACAAGAACGGCACGACCTACTACCTCAGCGGCAACACCTGGTTCCAGCCGGCCTTCGGCGCGAACGGGGTGCACTACACGGTGGTGGCGGCGCCGTGAAGCCGCACAGCGGCGGTGTGCTGGTGGGCCACGCGCACCAGCGCCTGTCCGAAGGGCTGCGCGGCTGGCTGCAGGCTTCGTTCGACGGCGTCTACATGGTGGCCGACCGCAGCTCGCTGATCGAAGGCGCGCACCGCCTGCAGCCGGTGCTGCTGGTCGTGGACCTGGCCTTCGCCGAGGGCGACGTCGCCGCACTGCTGGCCGAGCTGCAAAGCCAGGCGCCGCACAGCCCCGCATTGCTGCTCAGCGACTACGACGACGCAAGCATCGACGCCGCGGCGCTGGCCGCCGGCGCCGCCGGTGTGGTGCACAAATCGTCGCTGGCGGCCGAGTTGCTGCCGGCGGTCGAAGCGGCGCTCGCCGGCCGGCGCTTCCTGGCGCCGGGTGGGACACCGTGACCAGGGTGGCACCGACCATGGCCGACGCCGAACACCCGCCCGCGCGCAGCCTGAAACAGCGCGCGCTCGACGAGCTGAAGGTCTATTGGGTGATCACGCTGTACCTGTGGCTGTTCCTCGGCTGCTTCACCGTCTATCGCCGGCTGATCCTGGCCGAGACCGGCGTCGCGTACGTGCACTACGGCATCGCGCTGGTCGAGGCGATGGTCATCGCCAAGGTGGTGCTGATCGGCCGCATCTTCGGCTTCAGCCGCCGCTTCGAGGACCGGCCGTTGATCGTGCCGGTGATCTACAAGGCCATCGTGTTTGCGCTGCTGGTGATGGGCTTCAGCGTCGTCGAACATCTGGTCGGCGGCTGGCTGCACCACCGCGGGCTGGCAGGCGGCCTGCGCGAGATCGCCGCCACCGGCGTCTACGAAATCGGCGCGCGCATGCTGATGCTGACCGTCGCGTTCGTGCCCTTCTTCGCCTTCTGCGAACTGGGCCGGGTGCTGGGCCCGGGCCGGCTCGCCGGCATGTTCTTCGCGCGATCGCAGCCGGCAGCGGCCTCTTCGTGACTCGCACCACCTACTTTCCCACCCCCACGGAGTCCACACCGAGATGAAGACAAGGTTGTCCTTTGTGCAGCGGGCGGCCGCCGTCGCCTGCGGCATCGCCGCCGCGCCGCTGCTGGCCACCGCGCAAGCTGCGCCGACCAAGGCCGACTGGCGCGAGACCTACGCCTACACGCAGGGCATGCAGGCCTTCGTGTTCGGCTTCCCATGGGCCTTCCTGCCCGAGATCCGCTGGAAGTGGGTGACGCAGGACCCGCACTCGCCCTTCGTGCCGTATGCGCCGCTCAACCAGTTCTACAACTCGCGGCAGCTGACCACGGCTGAGTACCGCGACGGCGGCTCGCCGAACAACGACACGCTGTACTCGGTGGCCTGGCTCGACCTGTCGAAGGAGCCGCTGATCCTGTCGGTGCCCGACGTCGGCGATCGCTACTACACGATGGAGATGGGCTCGCTCGACTCCGACAACTTCGCCTATGTCGGCAAGCGCACCACCGGTACGAAGGCGGGCCACTACGCGATCGTCGGCCCGAACTGGAAGGGCACGCTGCCCGCCGGCGTGACCGAACTGCCGCGCTCGCGCACCGATGCGGCGCTGATCCTCGGGCGCACGCTGGTCACCGGGCCCGACGACGTGGCGGCCGTCAACAAGATCCAGGACCAGTACAAGCTGACGCCGCTGAGCCTGTGGGGCAGCGGCAAGAGCGCGCCCGCCAGCCGCGACGTGCCGCCGCCGGCCAACCCGAAGGGCGACCCGCTGGCGTCGTGGAAGACGATGAACGCCGCGATGACCGCGAACCCGCCCGCCGGCGCGCAGGCGGCGATCGTGCGCAGCTTCGCCGACATCGGCATCGGACCCGGTCTCGACGTGAGCAAGACCGATGCCGCGACGCAGGCCGGCCTGGCGCGCGCGGCAAAGGACGGCATGGCGCTGCTGCGCGACGCGATGCCCAGCTTCGGCAAGCAGGTCAACGGCTGGAAGTACCCGCCGCAGGCCATGGGCCGCGCCGGCCTCGCGTACGACTTCCTGTTGCGCGCGTCGCTGCAATGCCTGGGCGGCATCATCTCCAACGACACCGCCGAAGCGATCTACATGAACACCTTCACCGACGCGGCCGGCGCCACGCTGTCGGGGGCCCACACCTACAAGATCCGTTTCGCACCGGGCGGCGCGCCGCCGGTGGGCGCGTTCTGGTCGATCACGATGTACGGGCTGGACAACAACTTCGTCGCCAACCCGATCAACCGCTACAAGCTCGGCAGCCTGCCCAAGGGCAGCATCGCCACCGACCCCGACGGCGGCATGACGATCACGGTGTCGCACCAGCAACCCGCCGCCGGCGCGGCCAACTGGCTGCCGGCGCCGCAGGGCGACTTCTACCTCGTGCTGCGCACCTACATGCCCGAAGGAAAATTGCTCGACCAGAGCTGGGCGCCGCCGCCGGTGATCAAGACGCTGTAGAAAGCGCGCATGAACGTCACGCCCGACATCCCCGACACGCCTGACCGCCAAGGACAAGACGCGATGAATCGATGGACTGAACGCCCGGCGTGGCTTGCCGGCTGCGCCGCGGCGCTGGCGCTGCTGGGATCTTCCGCACACGCCGCGATGTCGGCCGAGGAACTGGCCAAGCTGGCGCAGAACCCGGTCGGCAACCTGGTCAGCGTGCCGTTCCAGAACAACACCAACTTCAACACCGGGCCGCTGTCGGGCACGCAGAACATCCTGAACATCCAGCCGGTGATCCCGATCGAGGTGAACAAGGACTGGAACATCATCACGCGCACCATCCTGCCGCTGATCTGGCAGCCCGAGTTCGTGCCCGGCCAGGGTTCGACCTTCGGCCTGGGCGACCTGCAGCTGTCGGCCTTCCTGTCTCCGTCCAGCCCCGGGCCGGGCGGGCTGATCTGGGGGGCGGGCGCTGTGCTGCAGGCGCCGACCAACACCGACGACGTGCTCGGCAACAAGAACTGGGGCCTGGGGCCGACCGCGGTGGTGCTGAAGCTCGAAAAGGGCGACCCCTGGGTCTACGGCGCGCTGTTCAACAACATCTGGTCGCTGAGCAGCAACAAGCAGGGCGGGCGCTACAACAACTTTTTGCTGCAGCCGTTCCTGAACTACAACTTCCCCGATGGCCTCTACCTGACGAGTTCGCCGATCGTCACCGCCAACTGGGAAGCCGACAGCAGCCAGCGCTGGACGGTGCCGCTGGGCGGCGGCATCGGCAAGATCTTCCACCTGGGCAAGCTGCCGGTGAACACGCAGTTCGGCGCCTACTACAACGTCGTGCACCCTGACGACGGCGCGAACTGGCAGTTGCGGCTGCAAGTGCAGTTCATGTTCCCGAAGTAGGCGCCGCGGCCGCGGGCGCAGCTACCGGGCCGCTGCCTGCTGCGGCCGCGGACGCAGCTACCCGGCCGCAGCCTGCCAGGGATCGATCAGCGCCAGGCCCGAATCCTGGAAGTGCCTGAGGTTGCGCGTGGCCAGCGTGGCGCGCCGGGCCAGCGCAATGCCTGCGATCTGGGTGTCGCGCACGTCCACCGGTCGCCCGGCACGCTGACGCGTTGCGGCCAGCGCCGCGGCCGCGGTGGCGGCCGCGGCGTCGAAGTCGAGCACGCGGTTCTCCAGGTCTTCCTGCAGCAGTTGCTCGACCGCTGCCTCGAGTGTCTGGCGGCGCCGACCGCGAGGCATCAGCGCGAGCCCAAGCCGGGTTTCGAACAGCGTGATGCTGGTGATCCAGATCGACTCGACCGGCTGGCGGTCGAGCCAGCGCACGACCGCAGGCTCGGGCGCGGTGCGCATCAACGCCGACAGCACGTTGGTGTCGAGAATGATCACTTGCCGAGCTGCGCCGGCCGCGGGGCCTGGCCGCGAAGTTCCGGCAGGTCGGCTTCGAGCCCTGTCTTGCGAAAGCGCGCGGCCATGCGCGAGCCGAGGCCGCCCACGGATTGACCCTTCATGCGCACCGCGTTGCGCAGGATCTCGCGCGCTTCCTCTTCCATGCTGCGCCCGTGACGTTCGGCGCGGCGCTTCAGCCGGGCCTTCACGTCCTCCTCCAACTGCCGCACGACCACTTGAGCCACGTCGCCTACTCCAGTTCTGACGCAGATGATGGCATGATATCACTCGCGCCCGGATCACCCTGCGTTGACTCCGGCCCAGCTTCAGCTCGCGCCTTTCGCAGCCGCAGCCGACGCGGCCTTCGCCGCCGGTGCGGTGCCGGCAGCGGCGAGCGCGGCGCGGTCCTTGTCGCCGCCCTCGGGGTCGATGCAGATGAACGACGGCACGCCGTCCTCGATGCCGTACGCGGGCAGGTTCGACTGGCTGGCGCACACCCTGCCGTCCTGCGTGAACACCAGGTCGCGCAGCACGGTCACGCGCACCGGGCTCGGGTAGCTGACGAAGGTCCTGGTCGCCGGCGTGAAGCGCAGCACGCGGTCGGAGTTGTTGGCGGTGATCCACACGTCCTGCGTCTTCGGGTGCACGTTCAGCGCGTAGGGCACCTCGTATTCCTTGTCGGCCAGCGCGGGCAGCTTCCAGCTTTCGAAGCTCGAGGCCGCGGGGTCGAAGCGCATCAGCCCGCCCTCGTCGAACGACGGGATCCACAGCGCGCCGCTGGCGTCGAAGCGCGGCCGGCGCGGGCCCTTCATCGGCGTGTCGTATTCGGTGACCTGCAGCGTCGCCGGGTCGATGCGGCCGATCTTATTCGCGTACAGCTTGGCGTACCAGACGCTGCCGTCCTTCGGGTGGATGTCGATGCCGTAGGGGAAGGCCAGCACCTTGAAGCCGAGGAAGCGATGGTGCGACAGGTCGAGCAGCAGGTTGCTCTTGGGCATCCAGCTCGACACCTTCAGGATCGTCGGCAGCAGCAGGTCGCTGACCCAGCGCCACAGGCCGTTGTGCGGCAGGCGCATCACCGTCATCTGTTCGGTCCTGGGGTCGAAGCGGCCGACCTGGTTGGAGGCGACGATGGTGAACCAGACGATGCCCTGGCGGTCGATGCGGATCGTGTGCGGGTACAGCGCGTCGCCCGGCACCGGATAGGTCTTGAAGGCCTTGGTCGCGGGGTTGAAGGCCATGATCGTGCTCGACAGCGCGTTCGTGATGTAGAAGCTGCCGTCCTCGGCCTGCGCGGTGCTGTGCGGGCCGTGCTTGCCGGTGAAGATGCCGATCGGCAGCTGCATGCCGGAGAACACGCCGCCTTCGGGCAGGTCGATGTCGGGCAGCGGCACCTCCTCGATCGCGTTCGTCTTGCGGTCGAGGATCCACAGCTTGTCGTGGCCCTCGTCGGTGCCGTAGAGCTTGTCGTCGTGGCCGACGTCGGTGTCGTGGATGAACGAGGTCGGCAGCCCGACCAGCCACTCCTCGACCTTGGCCCGCGCCAGTTCGGGCGTGGCGCCGTAGTCGTGCATCGCCTGAACCGGCTTGCCGTCGAAGCCGCGTTCGAGCACGCGGCCGACGCGGTCGATCTGCGGCGCGCTGAGCATCGCGAAGTAGCCTTCCATGCGTTCGATCGTGTCGACCCAGGCCTCGTGGCTGCGCGGCACGCGCGTCAGCGCGTTGCCGACCTGATGGCAGTAGTTGCACTGGCTGACGAAGGCGTGCTGGTCGGCGGCGCTGGCGAAGCTCAGGCGCGCGTTGTGCGCCGAGGCGCTGAGCGCGGCCGAAGCCTTCTCCACGTCGGCGAAGCGCTCCAGACGGAAGTCCTGCGCTGCCGTCTGGTCGGCCGCGAGCGCCAGCGTCAGCTGCGCGTCCTGCAGGTTGGCGGCGCGGGCGCGCACCTTAAGCTCGCCGCCGAAGGGCGTGCGGATCGCGTAGCGCCCGTCGGCCGCGGTGTAGACCGTTTCGCGGCGTTTGCCGTCCGCGGCGAAGACGCTGACCATCGCGCCCGCGACCGGCCGGCCGTCGCCGTTCGTGACCTGGCCGGCCAGCGACGCCGCCTGTGCGCCGTTCAGCAGCAGGGCCGGAGCCAGCGCGCCGAGCGCCGCGGCGCGGAGGATTCGGGTGTTGCGGTACATGGCTTCTTTCCTCGCTTGTCGGTTGAGCGCGCGCTTCAGGCCGATCCGGCGGCAAGCGCGCCAGCGTGGCCGGGCCGCGAGAACCAGCGGCCGATCGTCGGGCTGAAATGCATCGTGCCGAGCACGACCAGCGCCATCAGCGCCATCAGCGGCCCGCCGGCGAGCAGGTGCAGGAGCAGCATCACGCCGGCGATCTCGAGCTTGGGCAGGTGCAGCCACGCGGCCAGCGGTGTCAGCAGCATCACCAGCATCACGATCGCGCTGAGCTGGTTTGCCAGCAGCATCCACTTGAACAGCCCGGGCGCGCGGCCGAACCACAGCAGCGCGGCCGCCAGCAGCAGCGTCGCCGCCGGCACGTAGAAGCCGGTGGCCATCGTGCCGAGCCAGAAGGTGAAGGCGGCGCTCGCGGCGAGCGCGATGGCCAGGATCGTCGCCTGGGTCGGTCGGGTCGTGGGGTTCATCGGGGTTTGCTCCTCGTCGGGGGGGCAACGCGGTGCGCCTTCGGTCGGCGTCGGCGCGATGCGTAGTGGTTGATGGCGGCGGCGCCGCGCTCAGGTGTAGCCGGCCTTGCGCGCGTCGGCCAGCATCAGCGCCTGCGCGAGCCTTCGCGACAGCCGACGCAGGTGATACATCGGCCGCGCGAACGGGCCGACCAGCACCAGGCCGCGGCCGGCGCGCACCGCGTCGACGATGGCGGCGGCCACGACCTGCGGGCCGACGCCCTGCGCTTCGTAGTAGGCCTGCAGCTTGTGCAGCTGCGCCTGCCCGATGCTCGGCGACACGTTGTGCGTCGCCTTGGTGATGTCGGTGTTGATGATGCCGGGGCACACCGTGGTGATGCCCACCTGGGTTCCGGCCAGGCGCTGCTCCAGGTCCAGGCCCTCGGACAGGCCGACGATGGCGTGTTTCGACGCTGCGTAGGCCGACATGTTGGGCGCCGCCGCGATGCCGGCCAGCGACGCGATGTTGACGACGCGGCGCACGCCGCCTGCCTGCTGCATGCGCGGCAGGAAGTGCCGGCAGCCGTGCACGACGCCCATCACGTTGATGCCCAGCACCCGCTGCCAGGCGTCGAGCGGCGTGCCGAGGAAGGGGCCGATGTAGCCGATGCCGGCGTTGTTGACCAGCACATCCAGCGCCGGCACGCGCGCGTGCACGCGCTCTGCGAGTGCGCCCATCGCTGCCTCGTCGGACACGTCGACCGGCTCGGCGAGGCACTGCACACCGCGCGCGGCGATGGTCGCGCGCACTTCCTCGAGTCGCTCGGGCGCCAGGTCGGTGACCACTACGTTGGCGCCCGCATCGGCGAAGGCCAGCGCCGTGGCGCGCCCGATGCCCGACGCGGCGCCGGTGACCAGAACCCATTTGCCGCGGAGGTTGTTCATCTGCATGGTTGCAAACCCGTCAAGGCCAGCGAAGGCCGCGATGATCGCGGCGCGCGCGGCCATGCGCGATGTCAGTTGGCGTCACTTGCCGGTCTATCTCCGACAGCGACCTTCGGAGACGCAAGCAGACGCGGGCCCCGAGCCCGGGGATGGGTTTTCGGTGATGGTCGCTTGAGCGTGTCCGCCGTACAGTCGCGCGATCGAAGGGGCGCGAAGGAGTCGAGCGGCGATGCGGCACAGCGCAGCTTGCGGGCGCGGGGTCGGTGGCCGGCCCGGGGCGAGGCGGCGGCGATGAGCGCCGGCGACAAGCGCGTGCCCGCGCGCTACTTCACGCTGCTGCTCGACGAGCTTCGGGCGCAGGGCCAGGACATTGCGCGCCTGCTGCAGCTGGCCGGCATCGACGACGCGGATCTGCGGCGCGCGGAGGCCAGGCTGACTCTCGCGCAGATCGACGCGCTGGTCGCCGCCGGGCGGCGCCTCAGCGGCCGCACCGACCTGGGCTTCGAGATGGGCGCGCTGATCAAGATGACCTCGCACGACATCCTGGGCTACGGGATGATCGGCTCGCGCAGCGTCGACCAGATGCTGCGGCTGGCCAGCCGCTACTACCACCTGATGAACGAGTTGTTCACGCTGCGCTACCGGCGCGAGGCCGATGTCGGAGAGGCCTTGTACAGCCCGGTGACGGCGATGCCGCCGGAACTGCTGTCCTTCACGCTCGAGGCGCTGGCGGTGGCGCACCACAAGCAGATGCAGCTGCTGCTGGGCGCTGCGCTGGGGCCCTACGACATCGTGCTGGGCATGCCCACACCGGCGCACCACGCGCGCTATGCGTCGCTGGCGCCGGCGTGCGTTCACTTCGACGCGCAGACGATGCCCGGCGTGCGCGTGCGCATGCGTGCGCAGATGCTCGACCATGCGCTGCCGCTGGCATCGCAAGCCGTGGTCGAACAGGTGATCGAGCGCTGCGAAGCGCTGACGCGCCGGCCGACCCCCGACGGCGGTGGCTGGGGGACCTTCGTGACGATGATGCTGAGCGAAGCGCATGGCGAGCGGTTGACGATGGAAGACATCGCGCGGCGCCTGCAGGTGTCGGCGCGCACCGTCGAGCGCAACCTGAAGAAGGAAGGGCTGCAGTTCCGCGACCTCGCCCAGCGCGTGCTGATGGCGCGCGCGCGCGACCTGCTCGACCAGCCGGGGACGACGGTGGCGCAGGTGGCCGAACGGCTGGGCTTCAGCGACGCGGCCAACTTCAGCCGCGCCTTCCGCCGTTGCACCGGCCGCTCGCCGATGCACGATCAGCGATCGGCCGTCGAATCGCCATTGCCGGCGGAAGACTCGGCGGGCACCGCCGCGATCCGGCCCGCCGACGCGGCGCCATCGGCCGCGCCGGACGCGCCGCCCGGCGCGGCGGCGTAGACCAAGCGAAAGCGCTCGCAGGCCACCGGCATGTCGGGCCGCGGCGGGCGGGCGATGCGCGCGCACTCGCGGCCGAAGAACGCGCGGTGGTTCTCGCGCCAGGACTCCAGGCTGCGGTCGCCTTCACCTTCCTCGAAGGCGAAGTCCGCGCCGACCTGGTCGAAGGGCAGCACGTCCAACTGCGTCGTCTCGATCAGGCACAGCGGCTGCCCGGCCCAGCTCTTGACGATGCTCAGGTGGCCCGGCCGCGGCAGCGGCTTGCCTTCGGCCTCGAAGACCCAGACCAGGCTGGCGGTGGCGCGCTTGCGGCCCTGCAGTACCAGCGCCGCCAGTTCGTCGGCCAGCGCCGCACTGTCGCCGAAGCAGAAGGCCTCGTAGAAGTCTTCGCTGCGCAAGGCCGGCGCGCGGGCGACGGCCTGTGTCCAGAAGTCGGCGAAGGGGGCGGGAACAGGCATGGCTGCAGCATCGGCGGGAGGCGCCATGATCGCAGAGCCGGGGTGGTGAGGAGCCGGCGCGCCGCCGCCGTGCCCCTCGCGGAGGCCGCTTCGTACAGGCGCGCGCGCCAGCTATCAGGATATTCGAACATGGCATGTTCGAATTTCATGGCATGATCTGGCGGTGCCGATGCTCGTCGACCGCCCCGACCTGTACGCCCGCCTGCAGCGTGCGCTCGGTCGCGCGCGCGCCGTCGTGCTGGCCGGG
>DAORHX010000096.1:0-10385 GCA_035438245.1 Rubrivivax sp. | reverse complement strand
GCAGCAGCGGCGCGCGGGCGAGCAGGCCGCCGAGCGAGACCCCGTCGCGGCCGGGTTCCAGCCCGGTGGCGTCGACCAGGATCAGCCGCGTCACGCGCTGTGGCGCCAGCAGCGCCGTGCGCCACGCGGCCTCGCCGCCCAGCGAGTTGCCGCCGATGGCGAAGCGCGGCACCTGCAGGTGGTCCATCAGCGCCAGCACGAAGCGCGCATCGCGGTCGCCGCCGTACAGCCCATCGGGGCTGGGGCCGCTCAGGCCGAAGCCGGGCAGGTCGACGGTGACGATGCGGCGCCGGCCGCCCAGCGCCTTCACCCAGCCTTCCCAGGTGTGCAGGCTGGACGCGGCACCGTGCAGCAGCAGCAGCGGCTCGGCGTCGTCGCGCGGGCCGACGTCGCGCAGGTGCACCAGCTGCCCGTCCAGGTCGATGAACTGCGACGGCGGCGGTGCCCAGCGCGCCACCAGCGACTCCACCGGCCAGTCGGGGGCGCGTGACATCCACATGGCGATGGCGCTGAGGAACAGCAGCGCACCCAGCAGCTTGAGGGCGAGAGCCTGGATCGAGGAGGACACGCGGCGGCGATTCTAGGAGCGGGCTGCGCAGGGCCGCTGCCTACAATGCCGCATGTCCTTCGTCCACCTGCGCACGCACAGCGAATATTCGGTCGTCGACGGCATGCTGCGCATCGACGACGCGGCCCAGGCGGCACGCGCCGACGGCCAGGTGGCGCTGGCCATCACCGACCTGAACAACCTGTTCGGCGCAGTGCAGTTCTACAAGGCCTGCCGCGACCAGGGCGTCAAGCCGATCCTCGGTGTGGACCTGTGGATGGAGCCCGAGGTCGGCGACAAGCAGCCGAGCCGCCTGCTGCTGCTGGTGCAGCAGATGCAGGGCTACCTGAACCTGTGCGAGCTGCTGGCGCGCGCCTGGACCACCAACACGCAGCGCACGCAGGCGTGGGTCAAGTGGGACTGGCTCGACGAGCTCAACGGCGGGCTGATCGCGCTGTCCGGCGCCGATGCCGGCGCGGTCGGCATGGCCCTGCTGGGCGGCGATGCGCCGCGCGCGCAGGCGCTGGCACGGCGGCTGGCGCGCACCTTCGCCGGGCGCTTCTACCTGGAGCTGCAGCGCGCCGGCCTGGCCACCAACGAGACCCACGTGCGGCGTGCCGTGCAGCTGGCCGCGCAGCTGCAGTTGCCGGTGGTGGCCACGCACCCGGTGCAGTTCCTGCACGCCGATGACTTCGAGGCGCACGAGGCGCGCGTGTGCATCGCCGAAGGCCAGACGCTGGCCGACCCGCGGCGCATCAAGCGCTTCACGCGCGAGCAGCACTTCAAGACGCAGGCGCAGATGCGCACGCTGTTCGCCGACGTGCCGTCGGCGCTGGCCAACACCGTGCTGATCGCGCAGCGCTGCAGCCTGCGGCTGACGCTCGGCGAAGCCAGGCTGCCGAACTTCCCGATCCCCGCGGGCATCACGCTCGAGGACTACTTCCGCCAGCAGTCCTTCGACGGCCTGGAGCAGCGCCTGGCGATGCGCTTCCCCGACGCCGCCGAGCGCGAGCGCCAGCGCCCACGCTACGTCGAGCGGCTCGAGTTCGAGATCGCGACCATCCTGAAGATGGGCTTCCCCGGCTACTTCCTGATCGTCAGCGACTTCATCAAGTGGGCGCTGGCCAACGGCTGCCCGGTGGGGCCGGGGCGCGGCTCGGGTGCGGGCTCGCTGGTGGCCTACGCCCTCTTCATCACCGGGCTGGACCCGCTGCAATACAACCTGCTGTTCGAGCGCTTCCTCAACCCCGAGCGCGTGTCGATGCCCGACTTCGACATCGACTTCTGCCAGGCCAACCGCGAACGGGTCATCGACTACGTCAAGGCCAAGTACGGCCGCGACGCGGTCAGCCAGATCGCCACCTTCGGCACGATGGCGGCCAAGGCGGCGCTGCGCGACGTCGGCCGCGTGCTCGGCATGGGCTACGGCCATGTCGACGGCATCGCCAAGCTGGTGCCGGCGCCGCCGGGCAAGCAGGTGACGCTGCAGCGCGTGCCCGACAAGCCCGACCCCGGGCTGATCTACGCACGCAAGGAAGCGCCCGAGCTGGAACAGCGCGAGGCCGCCGAGGAAGAGGTGGCCGAGCTGCTGTCGCTGGCGATGCGCGTCGAAGGCCTGGTGCGCAACGTCGGCATGCATGCCGGCGGCGTGCTGATCGCGCCGGGCAGGATCACCGACTTCTGCCCGCTGTACCAGCAGCCGGGCAGCGCCAGCGCGGTCAGCCAGTATGCAAAGGACGATGTCGAGGCCATCGGCCTGGTGAAGTTCGACTTCCTCGGCCTGGCGACGCTGACCATCCTCGAGCTGGCCCGCGACTTCATCCGCGCGCGCCGGCCCGAGCACAAGGACTTCGACTACGACACGCTGCCGCTGGACGATCCGAAGGTCTACAAGCTCTTCGCCGACGCCCGGACCGAAGCCGTGTTCCAGTTCGAATCGCGCGGCATGCAGGGCATGCTGCGCGAGGCGAAGCCGACGCGCATCGAGGACCTGTTCGCGCTGAACGCGATGTTCCGCCCGGGGCCGATGGAGAACATCCCGTCGTTCTGTGCGCGCAAGAACGGCAAGGAGCCGATCGAGTACCCGCACCCGCTGCTGGAGAAGGTGCTGGCCGAGACCTACGGCATCTTCGTCTACCAGGAACAGGTGATGCAGGCGGCGCAGATCCTGGGCGGCTACTCGCTCGGCGGCGCCGACCTGCTGCGCCGTGCGATGGGCAAGAAGAAGCCCGAGGAGATGGCCAAGCAGCGCGAGGTCTTCCGCGCCGGCGCGCTGGCCAACGGCATCGGGCAGGCCAAGGCCGACGAGGTCTTCGACCTGATGGAGAAGTTCGCCGGCTACGGTTTCAACAAGAGCCATGCCGCCGCGTACTCGGTGCTGGCCTACCAGACCGCCTGGCTGAAGGTGCATTGCGCGGCCGAGTTCTACGCCGCCAACATGACGGTGGAAATGGACGACACCGACAAGCTGAAGCTGCTGCTCGAGGACGCGAAGCAGTTCGGCATCACCTTCGAGCCGCCCGACGTGAACCGCGGCGTCTGGCGCTTCGAGCCGGTGGACGACAAGACGGTGCGCTACGGCCTGGGCGCGATCAAGGGCACCGGGCAGGCGGCGATCGAGGCCATCGTCGCCGCGCGTGACGGCCACGACGGCTCGGGCGGCGGGCCGTTCCGCAGCCTGTTCGACTTCTGCGCGCGGGTCGATCGCCAGCGCATCAACAAGCGGGTCATCGAGGCGCTGATCAAGGCCGGCGCCTTCGACCGGCTGCATGCCGACAAGGCGGGCGGCGCCGGGCGGCCGCAAGCCGCCGACGCCCCGGCGGCGGGGCGGGCGGAACTCCTGGCCAGCGTCGGCCTGGCGCTGGACTGGGCCGACACGCAGGCCGCGCATGCCGACCAGGGCGGGCTGTTCGACTTCGGCGATTCGCACGCGGCCTCGACGCACGAGCCGGCGCTGGTTGCGGCGGCGCCCTGGGACGTCAAGGAGCGGCTGACGCTGGAGAAGACGGCGCTCGGCTTCTTCCTGTCGGGCCACCTGTTCGAGCAGAACGAGGCCGAGGTGCGGCAGTTCTGCCGCACGCGCATCGCCGACCTGGCCGATTCGCGCGAGCCGCAGCTGCTGGCCGGCATCGCCGGCGAGCTGCGCGTGGTCAACGGCCAGCGCGGCCGCGTGATGATCTTCAAGCTCGACGACCGCAGCGAGGTCATCGAGGCGGTGGCCGGCGAGGAGCTGATCGACGCGCACCGCGAGCTGCTCAAGGAAGACGAGCTGCTGATCGTGCAGGGCCGAGTCAAGCTCGACCGCTTCAGCAACGGCCTGCGGCTGGACGTGGCGCAGGTATGGGACTTGGCCGGTGCGCGTGCGCGCTTCGGCCGCTACCTGGCGGTGGCCGTCAACGGCATCCCCGTGCCGGTGCGCGAGCTGCTGCGCCAGTGGCCGGCGCGCAAGCTGCACACCGAGCAGGGTGAGCGGGACCAGGGCCTGGGGGTGCGGCTGCAACTGCAGCGCGCCGAAGCCACCGCCGACCTGGACCTCGGCGACGAGGCGCGCTTCTGGCCCTGCGACGAGGCGCTGGCGCGCTGGCGCAGCGTGGCCCACGGCGGCCAGGCGCGCATCGTCTACGGCTGAGTCGGTTAGAACGCATCCGCCATGCCCGCAACGGATGTACTGGCGCCCCCTGCTGCCCCGAGCATGGTGGCGACGGGCTAGATTCGCCGCCGATGTATGAGACCCCGATCACCGGCCTGGTGCTCAGCGGCGGCGGCGCCCGCGCCGCCTACCAGGTGGGGGTGCTGCGCGCCATCGCACGATTGCGCCGCGGCACCGCGGCGTCGCCGCGGCGCAGCCCCTTCGGCGTGATCTGCGGCACCTCGGCCGGTGCCATCAATGCCGCGGCGCTGGCCTGCGGCGCCGACCAGTTCGACGCCACCGTCGAAGCGCTCGCGGGGGTGTGGCAGGACATCCATGCCGAACAGGTGTACCGGGCCGATTCGCTGGGCGTGATCCGCAGCGGCGCACAGTGGCTGACGATGCTGTCCGTCGGCTGGCTGCTCGCGCGCTGGCGCAAGGCGCGCCCGCGTTCGCTGCTCGACAACGCGCCGCTGGCCCAGCTGCTGGAACGCACGGTGCCGCTGCAGCGGCTGCCACGCATGCTGTCCGGGCGCCACGTGCAGGCGCTGGCGTTGAGCGCGTCGAACTACAGCGCCGGCGTGCACTTCACCTTCTACCAGTCGGCCGCGCCGGTCGCGCCGTGGGTGCGTTCGCAGCGTGTGGCCGCCCCGGCCCGACTGGGTGCGGCGCACCTGCTGGCCTCGTCGGCCATTCCCTTCCTGTTTCCGGCCGCCGAGCTGGAGCTCGACGGCCGGCCGGAATGGTTCGGCGACGGCTCGATGCGCCAGACCGCGCCGCTGTCGCCGGCCATCCACCTGGGGGCGCAGCGGCTGCTGGTGGTCGGCGCCGGGCGCGTGCAAGAGCCCCCCGGCCGTCGCGTCGGGACCACCGGCTATCCGAGCCTGGCGCAGATCGCCGGGCATGCGCTGTCGAGCATCTTCCTGGATGCGCTGACGGCGGACGTGGAGCGCCTGCAGCGCATCAACCGCACGCTGGCGCTGCTCAGCGACGAGGCGCGTGTGGCCACGCCCCTGCATCCGATCGACGCGCTGGTGATCACGCCGTCGCAGCGCCTGGACGAGATTGCCGCGCGGCATGTAGACGAACTGCCGGCCACCGTGCGCGGCCTGCTGCGCGCCGTTGGCGTCAGCGGCAGCGGTCGCGCCGCGCAGGGCGCGGCGCTGGCCAGCTACCTGCTGTTCGAGTCCGGCTACACGCGCGAGCTGATGGAGCTGGGCGAGGCCGACGTGCTGGCGCGGCGTGACGAGGTGCTGGGCTTCTTCGGCTGGCCGGCGGCCTGAGCATCAGGGCTTCTTCGGCGCCGCCGCGTCGGCGCTCTTCGCCGCCTTGCCGGCGGCCTTGGGCGACGGCTTCTCGCCGGCAGCGGCCGGCGCGCCCTGGTAGGCGACGTTGTTGACCATCAGGCCGGCCTGCGAGAACTTCGCGGCGTTGCCCGGGCCGATGCCGCCGACGCGCTCGACCAGGTCGGTCCAGTCCTTGAAGGCGCCGGCCTTGCGCGCGTCGAGGATCTTCGTGGACAGCCCCGGCCCGATGCCCTTGACGGTTTCCAGCTCGGCCTGGCTGGCCTTGTTGGCGTCGACGGCGGCGTGCGCGGCGAAGGCGAAGGCGGCGACGACGAGGGCGATGAGGGTGCGCAACATGATGGATCTCCTTGGCGGTTGAGCGCGGCGACATTGCCGGGCTGAGGTCCATTGTGGAAAGTGCACCCGGCGGCGTGAATCCACCGGAGGGTGGGTTCGATGGGGGCCCTCGTTGGGGGGATCCGCCCCTTCAGCGCACCCAGTCCAGCGGGTCTTCGCTGCGCGCCGGCAGGCGGCCCGGCTGCTCGACGAACAGGCGGTGCCAGATGGCGAACTGCATCACGCCCCAGACCTGCACGCCGCAGGCGCCGGTGCGCTGCTGCTGCTCGACCAGCTGCGCGACGCCGGCCGGGTCGAACCACTCGCGCACCGCGGCGTTGCCGTCCAGCGCCTGGCCCAGGCGCGCCAGGAACTCGCCGCTCAGCAGCTGGCCCACCGGCACGTGGAAGCCCTTCTTCGACTGCATCAGGTAGTTGCCCGGAATGTGCCGTTGCCCCCAGCGGCGCAGGAACAGCTTGCCGACGCGGCCCTGCACCTTCAGCGCATCGGGCAGGCTCAGCCCGAACTCGACGATGCGGTGGTCCAGGTACGGCACGCGGGCCTCGACGCCCCAGGCCATCAGGCTGCGGTCCACCTTGACCAGCAGCTTGTCGGCCAGCGGCGCGACCAGGTCGTAGTACTGCAGCCGCTGCAGGCTGCTCCACTGGCGCGGTGCCGCTTGCCAGGCTTCGGCCTGTGCGCGCCGGAAGCCGTGGCTCACCGCCTGCAGCCTGGGCGACCAGACACGCTGGCGCAGCTCGTCGGGCCAGTGGCTGCGTGTGCGCAGGCCCCCGGTGCCGGGGCGCCGCAGGTTGGACAGCCAGCGCTGCAGCGGGTGCTTGCGAAAGCGCGCATAGCCGGCGAAGGCCTCGTCGCCACCCTCGCCGGTGAAGATCACCTTCAGCGACTGCCCGGCCCTTTCGGCCAGCAGCGAGGTCGGCAGCACCGCGAAGTCGCGCATCAGCTCGTCGGTGGACCACACGGCGTGCGGGATGCGCGCCAGCAGCTCCTCGGGCGTGATCTCGATCGCGTGGTGGCGCGTGCCGAAGCGCCGGGCGACGGTCTGTGCGTCGTCGAGCTCGTTGCGCTCGCGGTTCACCGAATAGCCGATCGAGAAGCTCTCGATCGCCTGCCCGTGCAGCTGCTTGAGCATCGCGCACAGCAGGCTCGAGTCGACGCCGCCCGACAGGAACAGGCCGAAAGGCACGTCGGCACGCATGTGCTCGCGCATGACCTGCTCGAAGAGGGTCGAGAAGGCTTCCTGCGCCTGCGCCATGTCGAGCCTGTGCGTGCGCAGCGGCTGCAGTGACCAGTAGCACTGCCGCTCGATGCCCAGCGAGTAGTCGATGCTCAAGGCATGCGCCGGCGGCACGCGCGTGATGCCGGCGAAGGCGGTCTGCTCGCCGCTGGCGAACTCGTGCTCGAGGAATTGCGCGATCGCATCGGCGTGCAGCGCAGGCGGCTTCGGCAGCAGCGGCAGCAGCGCCTTCAGCTCCGACGCGAAGGCGACGCGCGAGGCGTCGCGGTACAGGTACAGCGGCTTGATGCCCAGCCGGTCGCGCGCCAGCACCAGGCGCCGTTGTGCACGGTCGTGCAGCGCCATCGCGAACATGCCGTGGAGCCTTCCCAGGCCGGCCACGCCTTCGGCGGCGTAGACCTGCAGCACGCTCTCGGAGTCGGAATGCGTCAGCGGCTCGGCGCCGTTGCGTGCGCTGAATTCGGCGCGCAGCTCGACGTAGTTGTAGATCTCGCCGTTGACCACCGCCGACAGCCGCTGGTCGGGCGAGACGATCGGCTGGTGGCCGCCCGCCAGGTCGATGATCGACAGCCGCGTGTGCACCAGTCCCACCGGCCCGTCGAGCGTGATGCCGAAATCGTCGGGCCCGCGATGGCGCAGCGCGGCCGCGGCGGCCTGCAGCTGCGGGCGCAGATCGGCGGCCGAAGGGGCGAGGGTGATGACACCAGCGATTCCGCACATGCGCCCGATTGTCGGGGCAGCGGGGGGCCTTCCCGGGCTGTCAGAATCGGCCGCATGGTGCGATCGATCCACGTGCTCGGCAGCCACGAACTGGGCGGCGCCGACTGGTTCTTCATCCGCCTGGTCGAGGCGCTGAACCGCGCCGGCCATCCGAGCCTGGCGGTCATCCGCGGCAACAGCCCGGTGCGCCAGCAGCTGTCGTCCGCCGTCGAGCAGGTGCTGCTGCCGATGGCATCGAAGTGGGACCTCTATTCGCGCTGGCGTCTGACGAAGCTGATCGACGAGCGTCGGCCCGACGTGGTGCAGACCTACATGGGCCGCGCCACGCGGCTGACGCGGCTGCCCGCGGGCAGCACCGCGCTGCACGTGGCGCGGCTCGGCGGCTACTACCGCATCGACGGCTACTACCGCCACGCGCACGCCTGGGTCGGCAACACGCGCGACATCTGCGACTACCTGGTGAAGGAGGGCCTGCCGAAGGAGCGTGTGTTCCACATCGGCAACTTCGTGCCGATGCCGCGCGCGGTGCCGGCCGACGAGCTGCTCGCGCTGCGCCGGCGCCTGGCGCTGCCCGGCGATGCCTTCGTCGTCTTCGCGCTCGGCCGCATGGTGGTGAAGAAGGGCTTCCAGGATCTGCTCGAAGCCTTCGCGCAACTGGCGCCACAGGTCGGGACGCGGCCGCTGGTGCTGCTGATCGCCGGCGACGGCGGCGAGCGCCAGGCGCTCGGCGACGCCGCGCGGCGGCTGGGCATCGCCGCGCGTGTGCACTGGGCCGGCTGGCAGAACGACACCACCCCGTACTTCGCGCTCGGGGACGTGTTCGTCTGTCCGTCGCGCCACGAGCCGCTGGGCAACGTCATCCTCGAAGCCTGGCAGCACCGCCTGCCGGTGCTGAGCACGCGCAACGAAGGCGCGAGCGAACTGGTCAGCGAAGGCGAGAACGCGCTGCTCGCGCCGTTGAACGATCCGGCAGGCCTGGCCGACGCGCTGCGTCGCATGCTGGGCTCGAGCCCCGCCGAGCGCGAGCGCCTGGCCGCAGCCGGCCAGGCCACCGTGCAGCGCGAGCACAGCGAGCAGGCGGTGGTGGCCGCGTACCTCGACCTGTACCAGCGGCTGCGGCGCCCGGCTTCCTAGAATGGCGCGCCGGGCCGGCCCCGAGCGAGGGAGAACCGGGACGATGCAAGCGGCGATGAAACAACTGGTCTGCGTGAAGTGGGGCTCGGCCTATGGCGCCGAGTACGTCAACCGCCTGTACGGCATGGTGTCGCGCCACCTGGGCGCGCCGTTCCGCCTGGTGTGCCTGACCGACGACCGCAGCGGCATCCGCGCGGAAGTCGAATGTTTCGATCTGCCCGAACTCGGCGTGCCGCATCCGCAGCGCACGGTCGGCAAGTGGCGCAAGCAGGTGCTGTGGGGCGCCACGGTGCCGGGGCTGACGAGCGGCGAGCCGGCGCTGTTCATCGACCTCGATTCGGTGATCGTCGGTCCGATCGACGACTACTTCCGCATCGGCGACCCGGGCGACGTCTACGTGGCGCGCAACTGGGCACGGCCGCTGGAGCGGCTCGGCCAGACCTCGGTGTTCCGCTTTCCGGTGGGCGGCAACGCGCACCTGCTGGCCGACTTCCGCGCCGATGCGCAGGGCATCGCCGACAAGTACCACTTCGAGCAGCACTACGTGACGCACGCGGTGAAGGGCGGCGTCAAGTTCTGGCCCGAGGCGTGGACCCGGCACTTCAGGCTGCACTGCATGCCGCCGTTCCCGCTGTGCTACTTCGTCACCGCCCGGCTGCCGGCCGGCGCGCGCATCGTCACCTTCCCCGGCGGCCCGAATCCCGACGACGTGATGATCGGCCGCTGGAACGGCCTGTCGCCGCCGCACCCCACACGCTGGCAGCACCTGAGGGCCACCTTCGGCAAAGGCCCGCGCGTCGATGCCAGTCGGCTGCGCCATCTGCGGCGCTACGTGCTGCCGGTGCCGTGGATCGCCGAGGCGTGGAAAGAGTGAACGCACGGCGGTGAAGATCGTCCACCTGCTGCTCACGCACAGCTTCGCCGGCACCGAGCGCCACGCCATCGAGCTGGCGAATGCGCAGGCCGAGCACCACGAGGTGACGATGATCCTGCACGCGCGCGCCGCGCAGCCGCGCGCGACGGCGCTGGCGCACCGGCTGGACCCGCGCGTGCGCGTGCGGCTGGTGTCGGGCTGGCGCCCGTGGGTCGTGTGGCGCGCACGCCGGCTGGTGCGCGAGATCCGCCCCGACGTGGCCCACGCGCACCTGAGCAACGCCTGCCGCGCGCTGCACGGCCTGCGCGGCGTGTGCCTGCGCGTGGCGACGCTGCACATCCGCTACAAACCACAGCAGCACGCCGACATCGACGCGCTGATCGCCATCGCGCCGTGGCAGCTGGCCGAGGTGCCGGCGGCGCAGCGCGACGCCACCACGCAGATCGACAACTGGACCGGCCCCTACCAGCCCGCCGCCGACGCGCGCCAGCGGCTGCGCCGCGAATGGGGCGTTGCCGAGGGCGACTACCTGATCGGCGCGCTCGGCCGCAGCGAGCACAGCAAGGGGCTGGACCTGCTGGTCCGCGCCTTCGCGCAGGCGC
>DAORHX010000095.1:0-10386 GCA_035438245.1 Rubrivivax sp. | reverse complement strand
CAGGCCAGCGTGCGCGTGCGCCAGCCGGGGCGCCGCGTGCCGGGCTTCAGGCCGATCGCCGCCAGGCGCTTGCGCCACAGCTCGGCATGCGCGTCCTCCACTGCCGCCAGGCGGCGGTAGACCTCGGCCACGTTCGGGTTCGTCTCGGCCCGCGCCAGCGCGCGGTACAGCGCCGCGCCGTCGACCTCGCCCTGCAGGTTGGCGCGGTAGCGTTCGACGGCGCGGCGGTCGGGCTCCAGGCGCGTGTCCCCGCGCGGCTTCAGGCGCGCAGCATCAGGTTCAGCTGGTCGACCACCTCGGCCCAGTCGGCGTCTTCGGCGATCTCCTCGCGCAGGAACTGCGCCTGCGCCTTCGACCAGAAGGGCGCGTCGGCCAGCGCGATGCCGGCGGCCAGCGGCCGGTGCGCCTCGACGAAGGCCGCGACATCGGCCTCGCCGGCCGGCAAGCCGAGCTGCTCGAACAGGTTGCGCAGGCTGTGTGCACCGGATTCCATGGCCAGGCCCTCCCTCGGCCGCCGATCCTACGCGGCTGCGGCGCGCTGCTGCAAGCGGCGCAGCACGCCGGGCAGCGACAGCGTCTGCGTCAGCAGCGCCGCCATGCGCCGCGCGCAGCGCCGCGGCACGCGCTCGAAGGCGGTCCACTCGAAGGCATCCATCTCCGGCCGGCGCCGGCCCCACAGGTCGGTGAAGTGGCTGCTGCAGCGGCAGGCCGAGGCATCGACGCCGTCGCGCAACGTGGCGAACAGGTGCAGGTCCTTGTGCGGCCGGTAGGCGAAGCGGCCCAGCTCGAGCAGTTCTTCGGCCGCGAACTGCAGGCCGCATTCCTCGGCGGTCTCGCGCAGTGCCGTCTGCAGCGGGCTTTCGCCGGGCTCGCTGCCGCCCTTGGGGATGTCCCAGCGGAACGTGCCGGTGGCCCGGCACAGCAGCAGCTCGCCGCGCGAGTCGAGCACCAGGATGCCGCAGCTGAGCGCCTTCACGCGGCCATTCTGCCCGCGCGGCGACAATGGACTGCATGCCGCCGATCATCGACATCCAGGGCCTGCACAAGACCTATGCGTCGGGCTTCGCCGCGCTGAAGCAGGTGGACCTGCAGATCCGCCGCGGCGAGATCTTCGCGCTGCTCGGGCCCAACGGCGCCGGCAAGACCACCTTGATCAACATCGTCTGCGGCATCGTCAACGCCAGCCGCGGCACGGTGACGGTGGACGGCCACGACATCCGGCGCGACTGGCGCGCGGCGCGCAGCGCCATCGGCCTGGTGCCGCAGGAGATCAGCACCGACAGCTTCGAGTCGGTGATCAACACCGTGGCCTTCAGCCGCGGCCTGTTCGGCAAGCCACCGAACCCCGCGCTGCTGGAGGACCTGCTGAAGCAGCTGTCGCTGTGGAACAAGCGCGACGCGCGCATCATGACGCTGTCCGGCGGCATGAAGCGGCGCGTGATGATCGCCAAGGCGCTGAGCCACGAGCCGCACGTGCTGTTCCTGGACGAGCCCAGCGCCGGCGTCGACGTCGAACTGCGCCGCGACATGTGGCAGATGGTGCGCGGCCTGCAGCAGCGCGGCGTGACCATCATCCTGACCACGCACTACATCGAGGAGGCCGAGGAGATGGCCGAGCGCATCGGCGTCATCCGCCAGGGCGAGGTGATCCTGGTCGAGGACAAGGCGAGCCTGATGCAGCGCTTCAGCCGCAAGCGGCTGACGCTGCAGCTGCGCGCGCCGCTGCAGGCCGTGCCCGCGGCGCTGGCCGCCTGGCCGCTGGCGCTGGCCGACGGCGGCCATGCGCTGGTGCACGACTTCGACACCGCCAGCGGCCCGTCGCGGGTGCCCGAGCTGCTGCGCACGCTGAGCACGCTGGGCATCGACTTCAAGGACCTGCAGACCGAGCAGAGCTCGCTGGAGGACATCTTCGTCAGCCTGGTGCACAAGCCATGAACTGGCACGGCATCAAGGCCATCTACGCTTTCGAGATGTCGCGCACGCGGCGCACGCTGATGCAGAGCGTGGCCTCGCCGGTGCTCAGCACCTCGCTGTACTTCATCGTCTTCGGCGCGGCCATTGGCGCGCGCGTGCAGGAGATCGACGGCATCGGCTACGGCGCCTTCATCGTGCCCGGGCTGATCATGATGGCGATCCTGACGCAGAGCGTGTCCAACGGCTCCTTCGGCATCTACATGCCCAGGTTCTCGGGCACCATCTACGAGCTGCTGTCGGCGCCGGTCTCGCCGCTGGAGGCGGTGCTCGGCTATGTCGGCGCCGCCGCCAGCAAGTCGGTGGTGCTGGGGCTGCTGATGCTGGCCACGGCGCGGCTGTTCGTCGACTTCTCGGTCGCGCATCCGCTGTGGATGCTGGCCTTCCTGGTGCTGACCTCGGTGGCCTTCAGCCTGCTCGGCTTCATCCTCGGCGTGTGGGCCGACGGCTTCGAGAAGCTGCAGGTGGTGCCGCTGATGCTGGTGCAGCCGCTGGCCTTCCTGGGCGGCACCTTCTATTCGATCCACATGCTGGCCGCGCCGTGGCAGCAGGTGGCGCTGTTCAACCCGGTGGTCTACCTGGTCAGCGGCTTTCGCTGGAGCTTCTTCGGCGTGGCCGACGTCGGCGTGGGCTGGAGCCTGGGGCTGGCGCTGGGCTTCCTGCTGCTGTGCCTGGGCGTCGTCACCTGGATCTTCCGCACCGGCTACAAGCTCAAGGCATGAACGACACCCGCTTCGCCGACACCGCCTTCGGCCGCATCGAATACCTGGACCGCGGCAGCGGCGCGCCGGTGCTGGTGCTGCACGGCAGCCCCGGCGGGCACGACCAGGGCGCGCTGATGGCCGGCTTCCTGGTGCAGGCCGGGCTGCGCGCGATCATCCCGTCGCGCCCCGGCTACCTGGGCAGCGAGCTGACCGAAGTGAATCGCAGCCTCGACGGCACGGCCGATGCGCTGGCCGCGCTGATGGCCGGGCTCGGCTTCGACCGCTACGGCGTGCTGTGCTGGTCGGGCGGCGGCCCGCCGGCCTACCGGCTGGCGCTGCGCCACGGCGAGGCGCTGAGTGCGCTGGTGGCGCTGGCGGCGGTGAGCGCCCACTACGACTGGAAGCCTGGCGAAGACCAGCGCTTCATGTTCGGCACCGCGCTCGGCAACTGGCTGCTGAAGCTGCTGCGCGAGCACGCGCCGCACAAGCTGGTGCAGGCCACGCTGGACGCGGAGGGCGAGCTGCCGCAGGCCGAGCTGCAGGCGCTGGTCGAACAGGTCTGGGCCGACCCGGCCAAGCGGCGCTTCGTGCTCGAGCTGGCCGGCACCGTCGGCTGGCGCGGCGTGCGTCAGCCCGGCTTGGACAACGACATGGCCAACTTCGCCGCCATCGAGGACCTGGAGCTGGAGCGCATCGCCGTGCCGACGCTGCTGGTGCAGGGCCGCCTCGACACCGACGTGCTGCCGCGGCACAGCGAATCCGCGGCGGCGCGCATTCCCGGCGCGCAGCTGCTGTGGATCGAACGCGGCGGCCACCTGGCGGCCTTCACCGACCCGGACAGCAACGCGGTCCAGGCGCGCATCGTCGAGTTCCTGAAGCGCGGCTGAGCTACTGCCAGCTCCACGCCCCGATATCGTTGGCGAACAGCGGCACGTCTTTCCACACGCCCTTCAGGCGCGCGTGGGCCACGGTGATCCAGGTCGGCTGGTACAGATAGGCGGCGACCGCGTCGTCGGCCACCAGCCGCTGCGCCTCGCCCATCAGCCGGTTGCGTTCGGCCGGGTCGGCGGTGGCCTGGATCTTCGCCCACAGCGCGTTGAACTGCGCCGAGTCGTAGCCCCAGTAGTAGCCGGGCCGCGCGAAGTTGCCGAAGTCCAGCGGCTCGACATGCGCGATCACCGTCAGGTCGTAGGCCTTGTCCTTGTAGACGCCGCTGAGCCACTGCGCCCACTCGATGTTCTCCATCTTCGCCTTGATGCCGACCTTGTCGAGCATCGCGGCGATGACCTCGCCGCCCTGGCGCGCATAGGGCGTCGGCGGCAGCTTCATCGTCAGCTCCAGCGGCAGCGCCACGCCGGCCTGGTGCAGCAGCGCGCGCGCCTTGGCCGGGTCGTAGGCGTTCACCGCCGTCAGGTCGACGTAGCCCGGGGCGCCCGGCGTGTAGTAGCTGCCGATGGCCACGCCGAAGCCGTCGGCCGCGCCGTCGATCACTGCCTGGCGGTCGATGGCCGCGGCGATGGCACGGCGCACGCGCACGTCGTCCAGCGGCTTGCGCTGGTGGTTGATGGCCAGGATGGTCTTGGCGCGCGAGCCGCCGATCAGGATCTGGAAGCGCTTGTCGCGCTTGAATTGCTCCAGGCTGCGCGCGGCGGCCACGCGCGGGAAGACATCGACGTCGCCCGACAGCAGCGCCGCCACCTGCGCCGCCGGGTCGTTGATGAAGCGGATGGTCGCGCGCCGCATCTTCACCTGGCTGGCGTTGCGGTAGCCGTCCCAGCGTGCCAGCGTCATCGACGCGCCGCGGTTCCAGGCTTCCAGCTTGAAGGGGCCGGTGCCCACCGGCTGCGTGTTGTTGGTGGCCGTGCTCTTCGGCTCGACCATGATGGCGGTGCCCTGGCCCAGCTGGAACAGCAGGTCGGGGTTGCTGTTCTTCAGCGTGACGACCACGGTGTGCTCGTCCGGGGTCTCGATGGCCGCCATGTTGGCGAACATCGCCTTGTCCTTGTTGACGCTGTCCTTGGCCAGCGCGCGCTCGAAGGAGTACCTGACGCTGGCGGCATTGAAGGGCTCGCCGTTGTGGAACCTGACGCCGCGCCGCAGCTTGAAGGTGTAGGTCCTGGCGTCGGGCGAGATGCTCCAGCTCTCGGCCAGCAGCGGCGTCACGCTGCCGTCGCCGTTGACCTTGGTCAGCGTCTCGAAGATGTTGTACAGCACCACCTCGGCGATCGCCGACGCCGCGCCGGCGGTCGGGTCCAGCCCCGGCGGCTCCAGCGTCATCGCCAGCACCACCGTGTCCTTCTTCGGCTGCGCCAGCGCCGGGCTCAGCGACAGGGCCAGCATCAGTGCGGCCAGTGCCATCCGAATCAGCTTCATCGTGCGTCTTTCGCCGTTGCCGGCCAGTGTGGATGGGCGATCTTAGGGCGGCGGCACAATGCCGCTGCGCGACTTCAGCGGCGGGAGGTTACATGCTCGCAGTCATCGGCGGCACCGGCATCTACGAGCTCGCCGGCATGCAGGTGGAACAGCACCTCGATGCGGCCACGCCGTTCGGCATGCCGTCGGGCGCGATCGTGCGCGGTCGCCTCGGGGAACGGGAGCTGCTGTTCCTGGCGCGACACGGCAGCGGCCACCGGCTGCTGCCGCACGAGGTCAACTACCGCGCCAACCTCTATGCGCTCAAGCGTGCCGGGGCGACGCAGATCATCGGCTTCTCGGCGGTCGGCAGCCTGGTGCAGCATGTCGCGCCCGGCGACCTGGCGATGCCCGACCAGTATTTCGACTGGACGAAGGGCGGCCGTGCACGCAGCTTCTTCGGCGACGGCGTGGTCGCGCACATCTCGACCGCGCAACCGATCAGCGAGCGGCTCGTCGACTGGGCGGCGGCCACTGCCGCGCGCATCGGCGTGCCGCTGCACCGGGGGCTGAGCTACGCCTGCGTCGAGGGCCCGCGCCTGGGCACGCGCGCCGAGAGCCTGTTCCTGCGCCAGGTCGGCTGCCAGCTGGTGGGCATGACCAACGTGCCCGAGGCCTTCCTCGCGCGCGAGGCGCAGATCTGCTACGCCAGCGTGTGCATCGTCACCGACTACGACTGCTGGATGGACGACCCGGCGATGCATGTCAGCATCAGCGGCATCCTCGCCAAGTACCGCGAAAGCCTGGATCGCGCGCGCACGCTGCTCGATGCGTTGCTCGCCCTGCCGCTGCCCGAGCAGGAGCCGCAGATCCGCGGCGCGCTGCAGCACGCGATGCTCACGCCGGACGCGGCGCTGACCGACGCGCAGCGCGAATGGCTGGCGGTGCTGCGTCGGTGAAGCCGTTCGACCGCAACGCGCTGGCCGCCGGCGAACGCAAGCTGCTGCGCGACGGCCGCTTCGCCAACGCGCGCGTCGAGCGTGTGCGCATCGCCGGGGCCGACTGGATCTTCAAGGACTTCGCGTCGCGCGCGTTCGTCGTGCGCCATACGGTCGGCCGTTTCCTGCTCGGCCGCGAGGTGCGCGCGCTGCAGCGGCTGGAAGGCCTGGCCGGCATCCCGTCGCAGGCCTTCCGCGTCGATGCGCTGTCGATGGCGGCGCGCTTCGTGCCCGGACGCGCGCTGGCGGACACGCCCGACGGGCCGTTCAGCACCGAGTTCCTGCTGGCGCTGGAGGCGCTGCTGCGCCAGGTGCACGCGCGCGGCCTGGTGCACATGGACACGCGCGGCGGCGGCAACCTGCTGATCGGGCCCGACGGCACGCCGGGCATCATCGACTTCCAGGCCGCGCTGTCGACGCGCGGCATGCCGCGCGCGCTGCGCACGTGGTTCGAGGACATGGACCTCAGCGGCATCTACAAGAAGTGGCTGCGCTGGCAGCCCGCCACGCTGGGCGAGGCGCGGCTGGCCACGCTCGAGCAGCTGAACCGCTGGCGTCGCTGGTGGTGGCTGCGCGGCTACTTCGGCCTGCGCAAGAAGCGCAAGCCACAATAGCACCATGAAGCAGACATCGGACGGCCTGTTCCAGCACCCGGGGTTGCGCAGCTTCCTTGTGAAGATGCGGCTGCCGCTGTTCGTCGTCGTGCTGGTGCTGCTGGCGCCGTTCGTGCGGCGTGAATGGCTGCTGCCCGGCTTCGTCGTGTCGATGATCGGCGAATTCATCCAGCTGTGGTGCTTCGCCTCGCTCGACAAGAACGCCACGCTGACGATCCGCGGCCCGTACACGATGGTGCGCAACCCCATGTACCTGGGGCGCTTCTTCATCCCGCTGGGCTTCCTGATGCTGCTCGGCCAATGGTGGCTGCTGCTGGCCTATGCGGTGGTGTACTGGATGTACATGAACGCGCGCGTCGAGCGCGAAGAAGCGCACCTGAAGCCGATCTTCGGCGCGCCGTACGCCGACTACTGCGCGAAGGTGCGCCGCTTCGTGCCCGGCTGGCCGCTGGCCGGCACCACCGTGGCCTACTGGAACCCGGCGCTGTTCCGCCAGAACAATGCCGGCCGCAACCTGGTGGCGACGCTCGCCGCCTGGGCGTTGATGGCAGCCTGGACGGCGTGGGGCGTGCCCGCGCTGCACGGCTGAAGGAGAGCTTTGGCGATGAGCGAACCCACCGAGCGGCCCGCACTGCCCGACCGCCTGAGCGTCGACCCGCGCAGCCCGCACCATGTGGCGGCGGTCGTCGAGCACGACATCGGCATCCGCTTCAATGGCAAGGAACGCCACGACGTCGAGGAATACTGCATCAGCGAAGGCTGGGTGCGTGTGCCGGCCGGCAAGGCGCGCGACCGGCACGGCCGGCCGCTGCTGATCAAGGTCAAGGGCGCGGTCGAGGCCTTCTACCGCTGAACCGCACGCGCCATGCCGCAGGAGACACCGACGATGAGCAGCCACCGCCTGAACCCGCTCGATGCCGCGTGGATCATGACCGAGTCGCGCGCCACGCCGAACCATGTCGGCGGGCTGCTGATCTTCGCGCTGCCCGAGCAGGCGCCGCGCGACTTCCTGCGCCGGCTGATGCACGAGTTCCGCAGCCACAACGGCTTCAGCGCGCCGTGGAACCGGCGGCTGAAATATGCGTTCACGCTGAACCCGGTGCCCGAGTGGGTCGAGGACGCCGACATCGACCTCGAGTACCACGTGCGCCATGCGGCGCTGCCGTGGCCGGGTGGCGAGCGCGAACTCGGCGAACTGGTCGGCCGGCTGCAGAGCACGCCGCTGGATCTGAGCCGTCCGCCGTGGGAGTGCACGATCATCGAAGGGCTGGAGCGGCGGCGCTTCGCGCTGTTCGTGAAGATGCACCATTCGCTGATCGACGGCATCAGCGGCATGCGCATGCTGCAGCACGCGATGTCGACCGACGCGGCCAAGAGCCTCGGGCTGCCGCCGTTCTGGTCAGCGCCCGGATCCGCTGCCGCGCCGGCGCGGCGCCAGGCGCCGGCGCCGACGATGTCCAACGTGATGGCCGCCGCATCGCAGGCGCTGCGTGGTCAGCTGCGATCGGCGCCGCAGTTGCTGGCTGCGTTCGGCAAGATGCTCAAGCGCGTCGGCCAGCCTGCCGACGACGGCATGGCGCTGCCCTTCGACGCCCCGCTGTCGGTGTTGAACGGGCGCGTGCGCGAGAAGCGCCGTTTCGCCACGCAGGAGCTGCCGATGGCGCGGCTGCGCGCGCTGGCCGAGGCGGCCGGCTGCACGCTGAACGACGTCGTGCTGGCGATCTGCGGCGGCTCGTTGCGCCGCTTCCTGCTCGAGCGCGACGCGCTGCCGGGCAAGTCGCTGACCGCCGGCATCCCGGTGTCGGTGCGACCGAAGGACGACCAGGGCACCGGCAACGCCATCAGCTTCATCGTCGCGACGCTCGGCACCGACATCGAGGACGCGGCCGAGCGGCTGGCCGCGGTGCGCGCGTCGGTACGCTTCGCGAAGGCGCATGTGCAGGGCCTGCCGCGTGCGGCCATGATGCAGTACACGGTGCTGCTGATGGCGCCGACCATCGTCACGCTGCTCAGCGGCATCGGCGGGCGCACGCGGCCGATGTTCAACATCACGATCTCGAACGTGCCCGGCCCGGAAAAGCCGCTGTACTTCCGCGGCGCGCGGCTCGAAGCCATCTTCCCGGCGTCGATCGTCACGCACGGCCAGGCGCTGAACATCACCTGCCAGAGCTACGCCGGCACGATGGACTTCGGCTTCACCGGTTGCCACTCGTCGGTGCCGAGCCTGCAGAAGCTGGCGGTCTACTCGGCCGAGGCGCTGGCCGAGCTGGAAGCGGCGGTGTTGCCCAAAGCGAAGAGCACACGCCGGCGCCGCGCGCTGCGCGAGGCCTGACGCGCCGGCCTGCCGCGCCGCGCGCTGCGGCGGTCGTCAGCCGTCCAGCTGCTTCTGGAACACCAGCCCCGCGTGCTCGCGCAGCGCGTGGAACTTGATCTTCGGCCAGTTCTCCTGCATGGCGCGCAGCTCGCCGGCGTATTCGAGCAGCACGCAGGGCGCATCGACCGCGTCCAGCGCCACGCGGTGCGCGTTGCCGTCGATGAAGCGCTTCAGTTCGCGCTCGCCGCCGTCGGCCTCATCGCAGGTCACCCAGCGCGCGACGTTGTAGCGCGCCGGCAGGATGCGCGCCTTGCAGCCGTATTCGTGCTCCAGCCGGTGCGCGACCACCTCGAACTGCAGCTGCCCGACCGCGCCGAGCAGCAGCACGCTGCCGGCCACCGGGCGGAAGACCTGGATCGCGCCCTCCTCGCCCAGCTGCGTCAGCCCGGCGCGCAGCTGCTTGGTGCGCAGCGGGTCGGCCACCTCGACCGAGCGGAACATCTCCGGCGCGAAGAACGGCAGTCCGGTGAACTGCAGCGCCTCGCCTTCGCTGAGCGTGTCGCCGAGCTGCAGCACGCCGTGGTTCGGGATGCCGATGATGTCGCCGGCAAAGGCCTCGTCGAGCAGCTCGCGCCGCTGGCTGAGGAAGGACACGACGGTGTTCGGCCGCAGCTCCTTGCCCGAGCGCGCCACCTTCAACCGCATGCCGCGCTCGAAGTGGCCCGAGGCCACGCGCAGGAAGGCGATGCGGTCACGGTGCGCCGGGTCCATGTTGGCCTGGATCTTGAAGACCACGCCGCTGAACCTGGGCTCGGTCGGCTGCACCGTGCGCTGCAGCGCGGCCTTCGGCCCCGGCGGCGGCGCCAGCTCGACCAGCGCGTCCAGCACCTCCTGCACGCCGAAGTTGTTGATGGCGCTGCCGAAGAACATCGGCGTCTGTTGGCCGGCCAGGAACTCGGCCTCGTCGAAGCCGGGCGCGGCGCCGTGCAGCAGCTCCACCTCGCTCGCGGCGTGCTCCCAGGCGTCGCCGAAGCGCTGCTTCAGCGCCGGGTTGGCGATGCCGTCGACGATCTCGTCGCTGTCCTTCAAGCGGTCCTCGCCGGCCGCGAACACGCGCATCTGGTCGCGCCTGAGATCCAGCACGCCGCCGAAGAACTTGCCCATGCCCACCGGCCAGGTGAAGGGCACCACGCTCATGCCGAGCTCGGCCTCGATCTCGTCGAACAGGTCCAGCGGCGCCTTGACCTCGCGGTCCATCTTGTTGACGAAGGTCAGGATCGGCGTATTGCGCGCGCGGCACACCTGCAGCAGCCGCCGTGTCTGCGGCTCCACGCCGTTGGCGGCGTCGATGACCATCAGCGCCGCGTCGACGGCGGTGAGCACGCGGTAGGTGTCCTCGCTGAAGTCCTGGTGGCCGGGGGTGTCGAGCAGGT
>DAORHX010000094.1:0-10442 GCA_035438245.1 Rubrivivax sp. | reverse complement strand
CGACCAGCCGCTCGCGCCAGCGCGCGGCGTCCTCGGCGCTGTGCGTAGAGCCCCAGCCGTGATGGCGTGGCGCGCAGGCGGCGAGGCCGCCGGCCAGCACGGCCGCCGCGAACACGCCGATCAGGCTTCTCTTGATCCAGGTCTTCATCGATCACTCCTCGGGGGGTTGAAGGTGTCTCGATGCTGCCGGCGCGGCACCCGCCTGTCCTTTCGCGCCGGTTTCGTCGTGTATCGTTTCTTGTCATGGCACGACTGCACGACACGAACGAGGACGCCGCGAGCGTCGATGCCGAACTGCTGCGCGCGATACGCGCGCGGCGCGGCGGGCAATTGCTCAACCTGGACCGACAGCTGCTGCACAGCGCGCCGCTGGCGCGCGGCTGGAATGCGCTGATGGGCGCGATCCGCGGCCAGACGCTGCTGCGCGGCGACTTGCGTGAGCTGGCGATCCTGCGCGTCGCGGTACTGAACCGCGCGCCGTACGAGTTCGCGCAGCACGCGCCGGTGGCGCTGGCCGAGGGGCTGACGCAGCCGCAGATCGACGCGGTGGCCAGCTGGCAGGACTCGGTGCTGTTCGACGCGCTTTCGCGCGACGTGCTGGCCTACGTCGATGCGATGACGCTGCAGGTGCAGGTGCCGCAAGAGCTGTTCGACACGCTGCGCGTGCACTTCGATGCCCGCCGCATCGTCGAGCTGACGGCCACCGTCGCCAGCTACAACATGGTGTCGCGCTTTCTCGAAGCGCTGCAGATCGAGATCGACGCGCCACCGTAGCGGCGTCGCCGCCCGGCGGTGGAAGCACCCGCCAGCGACCCGGCGATCCCAGATCCGCGGCGATCGCCGGGTACAGGCGCTGCATGTCGTGGGCTCCGGAGCCTTGGCCGCACGACACGCGGGCCCGCAAAAAAAAGCGGCACCGCTTCTGCGGTGCCGCTGCGCATCGTGCGCCGTGCTTACAGCGTACGGATGTTCGCTGCCTGCGGGCCCTTCGCGCCCTGCTTGACTTCGAACTCGACGCGCTGGTTCTCCTGCAGGCTCTTGAAGCCGCTGCCGGACTTGATCTCGCTGAAGTGCGCGAACAGGTCCTTGCCGCCGCCCTCGGGCGTGATGAAGCCGAAGCCCTTGCCGTCGTCGAACCATTTGACGATGCCGGTCTGGGTGGGGTTGTCCATGAATGAAGTTCCTCAAGTGGATTGGATGGAAACCGTGCCTTCGACCTCGAAGCCACGGACAGAGACACTCAAGAAATCAACCAGGGGATTCGAACCGGGCCGGCCGTCGCTGCGCGAGCTCGGGCGGTGATGGGAAGGAAGACCTTGAAGAAACGGTCCTGCGTATGTCTGTGCGCCCATTGTAGCGGCGCGACCCGCCTGTCCCGCACGCCACAGTGCAAGCTCTGATTGCCAGCACGCGCGGTTGGAGCCTACAACCCGCACGCCTTGCCGCCCCGGGGCCGTGCCCCCGCCGAGATCTACGAGAAACCCAGCCGATGTCGAACAGCACGGACCCCCTGCTCAGCGTGCGCGGCGTGACCGTGCGCTTCGGCGGCATCGTCGCGCTCGACGGCGTCAGCTTCGACGTGAAGCGCGGCGACATCTGCGGCCTGATCGGCCCCAACGGCGCCGGCAAGACCACACTGTTCAACTGCCTGAGCCGCCTGTACCAGTACCAGGCCGGCGACATCCTGTTCGAGGGCCGCTCGATCACGAACACGCCCACGCACCAGATCGCCGGCATGGGCCTGGGCCGCACCTTCCAGAACCTGGCGATGTTCAGGACCATGCCGGTGCGCGAGAACGTCATGGTCGGTGCGCATTGCCGCTCGTCCTCGGGCTTCCTGGCCAGCGCGCTGCGGCTGCCCAGCGTGTCGTCCGAGGAAACACGGCTGCGCGAACGCGCGTCGAAGATCATGGACGACCTCGCGCTCACGCCCTTCGCGCACCGGCCGGTCGGCGACCTGCCCTTCGGCATCCAGAAGCGCGTGGAGTTCGCGCGTGCACTCGCCGCCGAGCCGAAGCTGCTGCTGCTGGACGAGCCGGCCGCCGGCCTGAACCACGAGGAGCTGTCCGAGCTGTCGCGGCTGATCCGCGACGCGCGCGACCGCCTGGGCATCACCGTGCTGCTGGTCGAACACCACATGAGCCTGGTGATGAGCGTGTCCGACCACATCGTCGCGCTGAACTTCGGCCGCAAGATCGCCGAAGGCACGCCTGAGCACATCCAGCAGCACCCCGACGTGATCGAGGCCTACCTGGGAGCGCCGGCCAATGTCTAAGCTGCTGGAAGTGAACAAGCTGTGCGCGTCCTACGGCGCGACGCAGGTGCTGTACGACGTGGACTTCGCGCTGCAGGCCGGGCACATCACCGCCATCCTCGGCGCCAACGGCGCCGGCAAGACGACCACGCTGCGCGCGCTGTGCCAGGTGGTCAGGACCAGCGGCAGCATCGTGCTCGACGGCACGCAGGTGGTCGGCAAGTCCACCGAGTCGGTGGTGCGCATGGGCGTGGCCCACGTGCCTGACGGGCGCGGCACCTTCACCGGCCTGTCGGTCGAGGAGAACCTGCGCCTGGGCGCCTACGCGCGCGGCAACAAGGCCGAGATGCTGCAGGACATGGAGCGCATGTTCACGCGCTTCCCCATCCTCAAAGCAAGGCGCCATCAGCAGGCCGGCACGCTGTCCGGCGGCGAGCAGCAGATGCTGGCCATCAGCCGCGCGCTGATGCTGCGGCCCAAGCTGCTGCTGCTCGACGAACCCTCCTTCGGCCTGGCGCCGCTGATCGTCGCCGAGATCTTCCGCATCATGCGCAGCATCAACCAGGAAGACGGCGTGAGCATGCTGCTGGTGGAGCAGAACGCCAGTCTGGCGCTGGACCTCGCCGACCACGCCTACCTGCTGGAGACCGGCCGCGTCGCGCTGTCCGGGCCCAGCGAGACGATCAAGAACGACGAGTCGGTGCGCCGCGCCTACCTGGGGTACTGACAATGGAAGCCCTGCTCTTTCAGATCTTTTCCGGCCTGGCCAACGGCATCATCTACGGCTCGGTGGCGCTGGCGCTGGTGATGATCTACCAGGCCACGCACCACATCAACTTCGCCCAGGGCGAGATGGCCACCTTCAGCACCTTCATCGCCTGGTGGCTGATGCAAAGCGGCTGGCCCTACTGGGCGGCGTTCTTCTTCACCGTGGCGGTGTCCTTCGCCGGCGGGCTGCTGGTGCAGCGCATCATCCTCAAGCCGATCGAGAAGGCGCCGGTGATGACCAACGTCATCGTCTTCATCGGGTTGCTGCTCATCTTCAACGCGCTGTCGGGCTGGATCTTCGACCACACCATCAAGTCCTTCGACAGCCCCTTCCCCAAGGATTCGGCGCTGACCACCAAGTACTTCTCGGCCCACCAGGTCGGCTCGGCCGGCGTGCTGGTGGTGGTGCTGCTCGGCCTGTTCGCCTTCTTCAAGTTCACGCCCATCGGCCTGGCGATGCGTGCCGCCGCACAGAACCCCGACTCGGCACGGCTGGTGGGCATCCGCGTGTCGTGGATGCTGGGCCTGGGCTGGGGCCTGGCGGCGGCCATCGGCGCGGTGGCCGGCATGATGGTCGCGCCGATCGTCTTCCTCGACCCGAACATGATGGCCGGCATCCTGCTGTACGGCTTCGCCGCGGCGCTGCTCGGCGGCATCGACAACCCGCTGGGCGCGGTCATCGGCGGCTTCATCGTCGGCGTGCTGGAGAACCTGCTCGGCGCCTACGTCATCGGCACCGAGTTGAAGCTCACCGTGGCGCTGGTGCTGATCGTGGCCACGCTGACGCTCAAGCCCGCCGGGCTGTTCGGCAAGAAGGTGGTGGTGCGGGTATGAACGCGTCGAACAACCGCAAGTGGATGTGGCTCGGCGGCATCGTCGTCGCCATCGCCTTGCTGATCCTGCCCTTCCTGTTCAAGAACTACCGCGTGTTCCAGTTCAACCTGGTGCTGGTCTATGCGGTGGCGATCCTCGGGCTGAACATCCTGACCGGTTTCAACGGCCAGTTCTCGCTCGGCCACGGCGCGTTCTATGCGTTCGGTGCCTACACGGCGGCGATCCTGATGTCGCTGTACGGCGTGCCCTACTGGGCGACGCTGCCGCTGGCTTTCGTCTTCTGTTTCGTCTTCGGCTTCCTCGTCGGCTTCCCGGCGCTGCGGCTGGCCGGGCACTTCCTGGCACTGGCCACCTTCGCGCTGGCGCTGGCCGTGCCGCAGTTGCTGAAGTACAAGGCCATCGAGCACTGGACCGGCGGCGTGCAGGGCATCGTGCTGAGCAAGCCGGAGCCGCCGTTCAGCTTCACGCTGTTCGGCCAGCCGCTGTCGGCCGACCGCTGGCTGTACTTCTTCACGCTCTTCGTCACCGCGCTGATGTTCCTGTTCGCCTGGAACCTGCTGCGCGGGCGTGTCGGCCGCGCGCTGGTGGCCATCCGCGACCATCCGATCGCCGCCACCGCGATGGGCATCAACCTGCCGGTGTTCAAGTCGCTGACCTTCGGCACTTCGGCGGGCTTCACCGGGCTGGCGGGTGCGCTGGGGGCTATCGTCGTGGCCTTCGTCTCGCCGGACAGCTTCCCCATCACGCTGTCGATCTTCCTGCTGGTGGGACTGGTCGTCGGCGGCCTGGCCTCGATCCCGGGTGCGATCTTCGGCGGCATCTTCATCCAGTACGTGCCGAACATCGCCGACTCGCTGTCGAAGTCCGCGCCCTCGGCGATCTACGGCGTGCTGCTGATCGGGCTGATGTTCCTGATGCCCACCGGCGTGGTGGGTGGCCTCAAAAAGCTGTGGGCGCAGTTGCGGCCACGGACTGCGGGTTGATCCTGACCACCAAGAGCCGCCTTCGGCGTTACTTTCTTCAGCCACTTGACCTCAATCGGAGACTTGCATGATGAAGCTTGGATCACTGGCTCTCGCCGGTGCAGCCGCGGTTGCGTTGAGCGGTGCCGCGTTCGCACAGAAGAAGTACGACACCGGCGCGACCGACAAGGAGATCGTGGTCGGAAACGCCATGCCGTATTCGGGCAACTTCTCGGCCTACGGCGCGATCGGCAAGGCCATCGCCGCCTATTTCGACAAGGTCAACGCCGAGGGCGGCGTCAATGGCCGCAAGATCAAGTTCATCAGCCTCGATGACGCCTACAGCCCACCCAAGACAGTCGAAGTTGTGCGCAAGTTGGTCGAGGAGGACGAGGTTCTGCTGGTCTTCAATCCCCTTGGCACGGCATCGAACACGGCGGTCCAAAAGTACTTGAACGAGAAGAAGGTGCCGCAACTGTTCGTCGCCACCGGCGCCACCAAATGGGGCGACCCAAAGAACTTCCCTTGGACGATGGGCTGGCAGCCCACCTATCAAGCCGAAGCCAAGATCTATGCGCAACACATTCTCGAGACCAAGCCGAACGCGAAGATCGCGGTGCTGTACCAGAACGATGACTACGGCAAGGACTACCTGAAGGGTTTCGAGGACGGTCTGGGCGACAAGGCCAAGACGATGATCGTCGCCAAAGCCACGTACGAGGGTACGGACCCCACGGTGGACAGCCAGGTCATCACGCTGAAAGCGTCCGGTGCTGACACCTTTTTCAACATCACCACGCCGAAGTTCGCCGCGCAGGCGATCAAGAAGGCGGCCGAGATCGGCTGGAAGCCGGTGCACTTCCTGAATAGCGTGTCGAACTCCGTCGGCTCGGTGATGACGCCCGCCGGCTTGGACAACGGCACCGGCTTGATCAGCGCCTTCTACATCAAGGACCCGACCGACCCGCAGTTCCAGAAGGGCAAGGAGTACGAGGACTGGCTGGCCTGGATGAAGAAGTACCATCCCGAAGGCGACCTGAAGAACAACTTCAACGTCTACGGCTACACCGTCGGGCAGACGCTGGTGCAGGTGCTGAAGCAGGCAGGTGACAACCTGACGCGCGAGAACATCATGAAGCAGGCCGCCAGCCTGGACATGACCCTGCCGATGTTGCTGCCGGGGGTAAACATCAAGACCTCGCCCACCGACTTCTATCCGATCGAGCGCGAACAATTGGCAAAGTTCGATGGCAAGACCTGGGTGCTGTTCGGCAAGATCTACGGCCCCTGAGGCTGCGGCATCGACTGCCAGCACGGCACCCTGCGGGGTGCCGTTTTCGTTCATGCCCGCCCGCCGATGACCCCCTTGCTGGCAGACGAGTCGCTGCTCGTCGTCGACAAGCCCGCGGGCCTGCTGGCCGTTCCCGGCCGCGGCGAGCACAAGCAGGACTGCCTGTGGCGGCGCGTGCGCGAGCACTGGCCCGACGCGCTGGTCGTGCACCGGCTGGACATGGCGACCTCGGGGCTGATGCTGTTCGCGCGCGGCGTGGAGATGCAGCGCCGTCTGAGCCGCGCCTTCGCGTCGCGGCAGGTCGACAAGCGCTACCTCGCCCTGGTCGCCGGCCGCATGCCGGCGGCGCAGGGCCGCATCGAGCTGCCGCTGGCGGCCGACTGGCCGCAGCGGCCGCGCCAGCAGGTGGACCGCGTGCATGGCAAGGCGTCGGTCACCGTCTGGCAAGCGCTGGCCTTCGACGAGCAGCGGCAGGTGTCGCGCCTGATGCTGCAGCCGTTGACCGGACGCACGCATCAGTTGCGCGTGCACCTGGCGGCGATCGGCCACCCGATCCTCGGCGATGCGCTGTATGCGCCACCCGTGCTGCAGGACGGGCGCTTGATGCTGCATGCCCACGCGCTGCAGTTCATGCACCCGCTGCATGGGCACGTCGTGCAGGTCCGCAGCGAGCCGCCCTTCTGACGACAATGTCGCGAAGGACGGAGGCCCCATGAACGAACCCCTGGTACGCACCGAGATCGACCCGGCCGGCTATGCGCTGCTGACACTCGACCGCCCCGCCGCGCTGAACGCGCTGTCGCGCGCGCTGCGCTCGCAGCTGGCCGACACGGTGCGGCGGCTGGAAGCCGACCCCGCGGTGCGCGTGCTGATCCTCACCGGCGCCGGCCGCGCTTTCTGCGCCGGGCTGGACCTGAAGGAGCTGGGCAGCGGCCAGGGCAGCCTGGGCGTCGACGACGCGGTCAGCAGCAACGACCCGGTGGCGGCGCTGCAGCAGTTCAGCGGCCCGGTCATCGGCGCGATCAACGGCGCCGCGGTGACCGGCGGCTTCGAACTGGCGCTGGCCTGCGACGTGCTGCTGGCCAGCCCGCAGGCGCGCTTCGCCGACACGCATGCGCGCATCGGCGTCGCGCCGGGCTGGGGGTTGTCGCAGAAGCTCAGTCGCGCCATCGGCATCTACCGTGCACGCGAGGTCTCGCTCACCGGCAACTGGGTCAGTGCCGAGCAGGCCGCCGCCTGGGGTTTCGTCAACCGCGTCGTGCCGGCGCAGGAACTGCTGCCTGCCGCCCGCGCGCTGGCCGGCGACATGCTGAGCTGCCTGCCGCAGATGCTGGTGCGCTACAAGGCGATCATCGACGACGGTTTTGCGCTGCCCTTCGGCGAAGGCATGCGGCTGGAGAAGGAGCGCAGCCGCGCGTACAACGCCCAGGTGGGCGTCGCGGCGATCGAGGCGCGGCGCGAGGACGTGCGCGCGCGCAACCGCGGCTGACGCAGGCGCTGCGTCACGGCCGTTCCAGCCGTGTCTTGAGTTCGAGCAGAACTTCGCGGTCGATGCGATCCTTGGCGCGATAGTCGGTTTTGGTCTTCAGCAGGCCTTCGATGTCCAGTGTGCGGATGTCGACGCCATCGACCGACAGCGTACGCACATGGTCCTGCAGACTTTCGTAGGTCTGTCCATTGGCCCCGAAAAGCAGGTCGATCAGCAACTCGTCGGCCACCCGGATGTTCTGCGGCTGCTCGGCCGGCACCTCGAACCAGGCCGGATCCAGCTCCCGGCTGGACGGCAGGAACGACAGCGCGCGGATCACGCGCCGGCCGTTGTCGATCGACGAAGGCAGCAGGATGTCGATGTCCTCGGTGGCGCGCACGAAACCGTTCAGCCGCACGGCATGTCCGCCGACCAGGATGTACTGCACGCCTTCGGCCTGGAAGCGGCGCAGCAGGCCGAGCAGTGCGTCCGCGTCCACAGCCTGGCTCAGCGTGTCGGGTTCAAGCGCCGCGCTGCCTGCAATTGAAGCGCGTCGTCGAACTGGTTCATGGCGCGGTGCGTCGCGCGGGTCACGCCGCGGGGACGAGGCAGCCGCGCGCAGGCCAGCATCGCATCCAGCACGCGCCCACGACGCAGCGCCTCGGCGGGGTCGAGGATCAGCTCGGAACGATCGCGCTGGCCGACGGTGCGGGTCATTGCACGCATCGTAGCGTCAGCCCGCCAGCAGCGCGCACAAGCGCGGCAGGTCGACGTTGCCGCCGCTGACGATCACGCCCACACGCTGGCCGCGCAGGTCGATCGCCCCCTGCAGCACCGCGGCGGCAGCCAGGCAGCCGGTGGGTTCGACCACCAGCTTCATGCGCGTGGCGAAGAAACGCATGGTCTGCACCAGCTGCGCATCGCTGACGGTGACGATGCCCGCCACCAGGGCTTGGATCACCGGAAAGGTGAGCTGGCCGCTGGCCTGCGTCTGCGCGCCGTCGGCGATGGTGCGCGGCGTCTCGATCTTCACGATCTCGCCGCGCTGCAGGCTGAGCTGCGTGTCGTTGCCGGCCTCCGGCTCGACACCGTGCACGGCGATGCCCGGCAGCAGGTGCCGGGCGGCCACCGCGCAGCCCGAGATCAGCCCGCCGCCGCCGACGCACACCAGCAGCGCGTCGAGCGTGCCGACCTCCTCGATCAGCTCCAGCGCCGCCGTGCCCTGCCCGGCCATCACCCAGGGATGGTCGAAGGGCGGGACCATCGTCATGCCGCGCTCGTCGGCCAGGCGGCGGCACAGCGCCTCGCGGTCCTGCGTGTAGCGGTCGAACAGCACCACCTCGCTGCCGGCGATGCCCTGCTGGTAGGCCCGCGTGGCGTCGAGCTTGCTCTGCGGCGCATCCTGCGGCATGACGATGACCGAGGACATGCCCAGCAGCCGCGCCGACAAGGCCACCGCCTGCGCATGGTTGCCGGAAGAGAACGCGATGGCGCCGCCACGACGCTGTTCGGGCGTGAACTGCGACAGCGCGTTGTAGGCGCCGCGGAACTTGAAGGCGCCCATGCGCTGCAGGTTCTCGCACTTGAAGAGCAGCTGAGCGCCGCTGCGTTCGTCGGCACTGCGCGAACGCAGCACCGGCGTGCGCTGGGCCACGCCCGCCAGGCGCTGCGCGGCGTCGCGCACGTCGTCGAATCGAATGGCCAGGTTCATCGCGACAGCATAAGTCAGGCCGCGTCCTGGAAGCCGCGCGCACGATAGGTCAGCACCAGCGTGTCGCGCCACGACGGCAACGCGGCATCGGCCGGCTGTATCGGCGTGGTTTCGTGGATCACACGCTCGTCGTCGAGCAGCAGCACGCTCCAGGCTTCGGTCAGCGTGAAGCGCAGGCCCTGCGGCCCGCGCGCATCGAACACGCGCGTTTCGCCGCCCTTGACGTTGTGGCGCGCGACCAGCAGCACCGCCACCATGTCCACGCCGTCGCGATGCGCACCTTCGGGCGTCGGCCGGCCGATGCCGTCGTCGCCGGTGTCGATGCGAAAAAGGTGGGCCTCGACGAACCAGCGCTGCGCCCCGCGCAGGCTGCTGGCGCGGCGCCCCAGCGCGACCAGCAGGCGGGTCCATGCCGGGTCGGCGCCGAGTGCCTCGGGCAGCGGCTCGAACCAGCGTTCGATGCCGCCGTGCAGCGCGTTGTAGGCCAGCGGCTGCCAGTGCGCACGTTGCGGCACGGCCTGCAGCAACTCGCCGTCGACGATGAAACTGCCGTGGCGGCGACGTCGATAGCGGCCGCCATCGCGCAGGTAGGCATCGGGCGGCAGCTCGTTCCAGAAGCGATCCCAATCGTGCAGTTGCTGCAGCGCAACAGAGCTGCTGCGCGTGAGTGACGCGGCGTCGAGCACTGCGTATCCTGCACTTCGCATCTGCGCATCCAGGTCGGACAGCGCGGTCAGCGCAGGCGGCGGGTTCATCGTCGTGGTCACCATGCAGAACTTCTCGTGCGGGCCGTGGGGCAACAACTCTAATCGCCGTCAGCCGCGGATCATGTCCAAGCGTTAACCTCCCTGACGTTGATCGGGACTCACACGGTTTTCTCATGAACGCAAGCTCATTGACCGAACGCGACGCGCTGCGTCTCGTCGACATCGTCGAGCTGAAGTGGATGCTCGCGGGCGAAGGCCTGCATGTGCACGTCGAAAAGCTGCAGTCCGACCCCGGCTATGCGCGCGAATGCCTGCTGGCCGCGGAACGCTCGTGCAACCCCGCGCTGCGCAAGGTCGCGAGCAAGCTGCGCACTCGCATCGACGGCTGCGCCCGCTAGTGTAGTGTTGCATTCTGTTTGGAACTTAAGCGCGCGTTGGCCCGAATGA